>NZ_JBXYJF010000023.1:0-53591 GCF_057396245.1 Psychrobacter sp. CX16 | reverse complement strand
TAAAAGAGCTTGAAGAAGAAAACCGTAGGCTTAAACAGATGTTTGCTGATTTAAGCCTCAAAGCGCAGATGCAGGAAGAGATCATAAAAAAGCTATAGCGCCTGCCCTCGCGCGCAAAGTCTGGGCGCAAGAGTTACAGGCGCAGTATGGTATCAGTATTGCATTGAGTTGTCAGGTCGTCTGCATCAGTCGAACTGCTTACTACTATAAGCCTAAACTATCTGATGATAGTGAAATTATTGAGGTTTTAAATGAGCTAACAGATAAGCACAATAGTTGGGGTTTCCCAAAGTGTTTTAAGCGTATACGCAAGCTTGGCTATTCATGGAATCATAAGCGCGTACATCGTGTTTATACAGCGTTAAACTTAAACCTACGTGGTAAGTCTAAAAGACGTCTACCAACACGCAATCCTCAGCCGTTAAGTGTACCAAATGCATTGGGACATACTTGGTCAATGGATTTCATGAGCGACAGCCTATACAACAATATTCGCTTTCGCACCTTTAATGTGATTGATGATTATAACCGCGAAGTACTCGGCATTGATATTGGTACCAGTATTCCCTCACTCCGAGTGATTCGCTACCTTGACCAGTTAGCCGAGTGGCATGGCTATCCTAAGCAGATTCGTGTGGATAATGGCAGTGAGTTTACCTCTAAAGTGTTTACTGACTGGGCATCAGCTCATGGTATTTATATTGACTATATTGAGCCTGGATGTCCTTATCAGAATGCTTATATTGAACGGTTTAATCGTAGTTATCGCAATGAGGTTTTGGATTGTTATTTATTCAATGATTTAAATGAAGTCAATAAGCTGACTGAAGAATGGATCAAGGTTTATAACACCGAAAGACCCCATGATTCACTTAATGATATGACACCTGCTGAGTACAGGCAGGTGGCTTAATTATTCTACGATGATGTTGTGTTAAGAATGGGGTATTTACAAGATGATTCAACCCTATTTAATAGAGCTATTACATAAGGGTAATGCCAGTCGGCGCCGGCAAGCAGCAGATATTATTGCAAGGCAGGGTTCAAATACTGATACAGATTCTGAAATGAATAAAAATATTGAGGGTTTAGAAACCAATAGTGCAGACACTCCCTACTCAATTTTAAAAACAGCTTTAGAAAATGAAAAGCAAACATCAGTTATTCAAGGCATTCAGTCTGCTTTAAGCCGCTTACAAAGCTTAGATGAGATGGAAGAAAGTAGTTATAAATTACCTGAGATTGAACCTCTTGTTACTCAACCTTTTACTGATAATGTTATCGAAATTTTAACTGAAAACTATCAAGAGTTACTTGAGAAAAAACGAATAATGGCAGAAAAAGAGATTGAGGACAATAAGAGCTCAGAACACCCTAGAAAATGGATGCAAGATAACTACAAATATTGGAATAAATTGAAGCCCACTCAGTATGGAGCTAATCTTCTAGCAGCTTTGAATGGCAAAGGCAATAAAGGTTTGTTTAATAACAATGCCCTTAATGAAATTATTGGCTATAAAAAAAGGCTACAAAGTTTACCTGAATATGGTCTGCATCACGCTATTAGACTTTCAATGAACAATAATAGAAAAAATAATGGGATTATGTGGCACAAATTTGAAAATGTTATAACCCCAGAAATGTTGATCAATATTGAGCTTAGACAATTGGCTCAGGTAATGAAAGATTGTGATATTGAAAACCCTGAACGAGAAATAGGCGAACAGTATTTGGAATATACTTGGGCGCCTGTGCTACCTAGGTTTCTCAATCGTCCTGAACAAATCGTCCCTTTCTTTACACAACATATAGATTATTTATCGGAAGCACTGGGATTGTTACCTAACCAAAGCGAAAGCAGTTGGTATAAATTTGAGCCTGTTAAAGCAATGGAGATCTTAGCTAAATTTGAAACCATCCCTAAGCAGTTTATTCCTAGATTATTGGAGTATGCTTTGGGTGAAAGTAAAACAGTAAGGCAAGACGCTCAAGATTTGTTATCTAACTTACCTAATATCCATGAGCGAGCTATAGAAGCTCTGGGTAATGGCAAACAAGCGATACGAGTAACAGCGGTTGAATGGTTAGTCCGTCTTAATGAGCAGGATGACAGTCATAAGGAGCAAGTAATAAAAGCCCTTTATCAACTGCTGAAAAAAGAGAAAAAAGAGATAGTTATCGCCAGTATTCTAACCGCATTAGAAGACTTGGGTGAAGATATCTCAAAGTATCTATCCCCTTCAGCTTTATTAAAAGATGCCGAAAAAGGGCTTAAAGGCAAAACTTTAAAAAGTTTTCAGTGGTTTGATGTACAAAGTTTGCCGCCAGTGAAGTGGCAAAATGGCGAAACGGTTAATCCTTTGATAATTCAATGGTGGGTAACTTTGGCCGAAAAACTAAAAGACCCTAATCCCAATGGGTTGCTGCAACGCTACATGGGGCTACTTGATGAGAACAGTCAGCAAGCCTTGGCGGAATATTTATTGCAAACCTTTATTGCAGAAGATACCCGTACCGTTAGCGTGACTGAAGCAACTGAGACGGCTCAGAAAGAAGCTCCGGCAAGATTGCAAAGTTATAAAGACTCTTACAATCGCTGGGGCAAAGATAGTGAAGACAGCTGGTGGGCACGGTATGAGAATATTACTCTCGAACAAGTTATAGAAGAAATAAAACGAGAGCAACTGAGTATTTATCTAGGCTCAGCAATTAAAAGTAAAGGCTTACTGGCATTAACTTATAAAGCCAGCGGGAGTAAAGCAGTAAGTATCTTGCAAGAGTTTATGAAACAGCATTATCGTCGTAATGCACAGATTATGGCGATGTTGACAGCCTTTGCCAACAGTGATGATCCGCTTGTTATTCAGTTGTTATTGGGCTTATCTCGACGTTACCGAACTAGTTCAATTCAAGATTTGGCGAAAGAGTTGGTTACTCAAATTGCAGAACGCAATAATTGGACAGCAGACGAGCTTGCAGACCGTACTATACCTACTGCTGGATTGGATGATAATGGACTGTTAACCCTGGATTACGATTCACGAACACTAACTGCTTTTGTCAATGAAAAAGACAAGTTTGTATTGCAAAACGAGTCTGGGAAAGTCATTAAATCGATGCCTGCACCTAGGAAAAATGACGATGCGGCAATAATTAAAGAAGCCAAATCGCTATTTAGCAATAGCAAAAAAGAGTTGAAACAAGTGCTCAGTTTACAAACGGCTCGACTCTATGAATCTATATGTAGTGAGCGTATGTGGCATAGCAGTGACTGGCTACAATACTTGTTTACCCATCCGATTATGAAGCGACTGATTAGCAGGCTAGTATGGCTGGAAGTGGATGCTGAGGGCAAGTTAATTCGAGCTTTCCGTCCAGATGAAGATGGCGCGTTGTTAGACATAGATGATGAAGAAGTTAGCCTAAGTGATGATAGCTTTGTTAAGCTGGCTCATGCAGTATTAGTAGATCAAGAAGCTTGTGATAATTGGCGAGAGCATCTAAAAGATTATGAGATTAAACCTTTATTCAGTCAATTTGATCATCATTGTCCACAGTTTGAAAAAGAGGCAAACCAAATTGATGAATTTAAAGGTTATGTCACCGATACTTTCACCTTAAGAGGAGTGTTAACTAAGATGGGGTATCAAAGGGCCAGTATCGAAGATGCCGGTTCATTTGATCGTTATTTTAAAAACTACGACAGTTTGGGTATCTCGGCTGTAATAGTATTTAGTGGCAGTTATGTCCCAGAAGAGAACATTCCCACTGTGCTTTTTGAGTTGTGTTTTGAAACCAAGCAATCTTATTCATGGAATACTGATTATATCTTGTTAAAAGACGTAAACCCCATATTGTTGGCAGAAAGTTATGCTGAATATAAAAAGGTCGCTGAAGCAACGTCGGGGTATGATGAGGAATGGGAAAAGAAAACACTGTGGTAAGACACTATGATAAAAGTAACTCTAATTTTATAGCAGTATATTTAAAGCAATAAAATTAAAACAGTAAATTGCAAATTTGGATAAATTATGTCGACCGAAACTGTGACCAAGGCCGCTCAAAATGATAGCGACGTTAGCAACTCCATGAACAGTGACAATGATGAGGCTAATAACAGTAACCAAAACGTTCTGAAGCAATCCGCGGAGCAGCGTTATAAGCAAGAACTGGATAGACTGTCGCAAGATGACAAAGCTAACGGACATGCTATTCCAATTGGGTGGCTTCGTTCACCAAAAGCGGTCCGAAAATTTATATTGGGCGATGAATCCCTAGACATTAGCCGTAAGTTTTATGGCGATGATGCGCTAGTCGACCGCTGTATAGTTACTTTACTTGGCAAACAAGGCTTGATGATGGTGGGAGAGCCAGGTACCGCCAAATCCATGTTATCTGAGCTATTAACAGCGGCCATTTGTGATGATTCAGGACTGATGGTGCAAGGCTCAGCAGGTACCACCGAAGACCATCTTAAATACTCCTGGAACTTTGCTTTATTATTGGCAGAAGGGGCGAATCAAAAGTCTTTGGTTCCGTCTCCGATATATCAAGCCATGTCACAAGGCAAAATAGTCAGGTTAGAGGAAATTACCCGTTGTCCTCCTGAGATTCAGGATGTGCTGGTATCTATGATGTCTGAGAAAACCATGATGATCCCAGAGTTTGGTGAGCAAGGTAGGTTGTTTGCCAAACCCGGATTTAATGTGATTGCTACGGCAAACCTTAGAGATAAAGGCGTCCACGAAATGTCTTCAGCTTTAAAGCGTCGTTTTAATTTTGAGACGGTACACCCGATTAGCGATGCTGAGTTTGAAAAGTCTTTGATTTTAAAACAGTTGAAAACCGAGCTTGGTAATCTAGAAGCCAATATAGGCAATGAAATTGATTTAAAAGATGAAGTCATTGATCTGTTGGTAACTGTTTTTCAAGAGTTGCGTCAAGGACAGACTAAGGCGGGCACTGCTATTAAGACACCAGATGCTGTAATGTCTTCTGCAGAAGCGTTTAATGTGGCTTATGCCTCAGCACTAGAGGGGTATTATTTGGGAGATAAATCGCTATCAGCTGCTGCGGTGGCGAAGCAGATCATTGGGGTGGTGCTTAAAGACAACGCCGATGATATTAAACGTATTCGTTTTTATATGGATAATGTGGTTAAGGAACGAGCGCGAAAAGATAAAACTTGGAAGGCATTTTATAATGAGGGTAAGACATTTTGGCAGTAGATACGGCTGAAGGGGATAGACATTCATTGACCTTTGAAGCTGGACAACTCCCCAAGCGTTTGGCAACAGCACTCAATGATTTAGCGAAATTGAATGAACTGGGCATCTATCTACTGCCCATTCGACATCATAGTCCAGCTTGTGCCTATGCTACTAAGCAAGCATTGGTTAGTATTGAGCCGAATGCGGTGTTAATTGAAGCGCCTGCTAGTTTTAATGAGATGCTTGAGGACTTAAAGCATCCTGATAATAAACCGCCACTAGCGGTATTGTGTCAAACCCAAGTCAGTTATTTCGTTACAGATTCAGATTCAGATTCAGTCGAGATTGAATCAGAAGATTTGCAAAGCAACAAGCCGTCCGATAAAAGTAACTCATCCGATAAACAGAAAAGCAAACGTCTAGTACAGCATCCTTATTCTGCATATTTTCCCTTTTGTGAATACTCCCCGGAATGGGTAGCACTGCGTTATGCGTCTCAGGGTCAAGAGAATACTGATGCCAGTCAAACAAATACCTGCCAAACAGGTAGAAGCACCTTGAATAGCTGTCAACTGCAATGTATAGATCTGCCTTTTTCAGAACAAGTCGCCCATCGTCAGTGGGTACTATCTGAACAGAACTGGGAGTCACAAAGCCTTCAACAAGAGCGATATCTGGCCCATAGCACTTATATCAAAAGATTGGCAGAAAAGCTACATTGCCGAGACCATGATGAAGTCTGGGAGCATTTATTTGAGTTAGATAGCATCTATCAGCTTAGGGATTGGCAAACCTTTTTTGACAAAGTATTGGTATGGTGTGCCATGTCCCGACTTGACTATGAGCAAAAAGTTCTTGTAATGGAAGGTTCAGTGGTGCGCGAAGATTATATGAGCCAACGTATAATCAAGTGCTATCAGTCGCTGAAAAGTGGCTCTGTTAAAAAGCCAGAAAAGTCAAAAAATTCAAATAACCCTTTAAAAGATACCCCAAAAATAGTAGTGGTCACTGGTGGTTTTCATACTTTAGCGTTAATTGAAAGCCTACAGCAATCACTCTTATCCGATACCAACAAAGAAGCCTCACAACCATTAGATAAGCCATCGGATACAAGCACCAAGTCAATCACAAGCAACAGGTCAATAGATCCAACCCATTCAACGACCGCTTATCAGTCTATCACTACCTCTGCAGATGAGTCTTGGCTAATTAGGTACAGTTTCGATAAGTTAGATGCGTTAAATGGGTATGCTTCTGGCATACCCTCACCAGCTTTTTATCAAGCTTGCTGGGAACAAATGGTTAACTGCGATGAGCCACAAAACCGACTGCAACTGGTGATCAATTTTTTAAGTGATTTTTCCCACCAATTACGAAAAGAGCAGATTACTCAAAGTAATTATATTACCGTTAAAACGGCCAGTGAACAGGCTATGCGGCTCGCTAAACTTCGTGAGCATAGATTGATCGGTCGTTATGATTTGATAGATGCCTGTGCCAGTAGTTTTTTAAAAGGCAACAATGATGAGGGTAGCTCAGGCTTTCATCGTTTACTGCAGCAAAACCTTAGTGGATCCAAACTCGGTGAGGTGGTTAGTAGTCAAAGAACCCCACCCATCTTGGCGCAGGTTTATGAGTTGGTAAAAGCCAATCGTTTCAAGTTGAATGATACTTTGAGCAAAACTGCGAAGCTTGATGTGTTACGAAATTCGAACCATCGCAAACGAAGTTGCTTACTTCATTTACTTACGTTTTTGGATGTAGGGTTTGCAAGGCGTCAAAGTGGACCGGACTTCTTACATGGAGGACAACTGCACTTATTATTTGAAGAATGGCAATATGCTTGGACTCCTCAAGTTGAATCTCGACTAATTGAATTGTCTGAACAAGGCTCGGACATTTATCAACTGGCCACGACGCAGCTGTTACGTCAACGCCAAGATTATGCTGAGCAGGGGCAAAACCAATCTTCGGCGCAACTTATTTCCTTACTTATTCAAGCCTCACTCATGGGGTTGACCTCTCAAATTAACGTCTTATTTGATGAAATGACAAATATTTTGCCTAAAGACCCTGATTTAGGTTCAGTTATAGCTTGCGGTCAGCATTTATTATATTTATGGACGGGAAAAGCCTTTTTACAATTACAAAAAGACGAACAGCTTGCTACTCTGATTGCTGAAGTTCCGCCTACAGCTCTGTTTTTATTATCACAATTGCAAAACCCTAATGAAGATCAAGTCTCGGATACGCTGGCCAATATTTTAAGTTTGCATAATCTGCTAAAACAAATCGGTCCTATTATTAATGATACTTCTCAAGTAGTCACTCAAGCTTTAAGTCCTGATAACTCGATGAGCGTTGCTGCTGAGAATGAACAAAGGGTGGTAACTACTGAGGTAGATCTAATTGCAGATTTTCACAAAACATTGAGTAGGTTATTACCCAGTTGGCAGGATATAGAACTTTTGGTAGGGGCAGTACACGCTCTTGAGTTTATTGATGGCATCACTGATGAAACCAGTTTAGCACTACGTTTAAAACAACATTTTGGCGTAGGCGCGAATGCTGAAACTGCTGTGGCTTATATATCTGGTATGTTGCAAGCGGTGCCGACCTTATTTTTGCATTACTCAGAAGCTACCGCAATGTTAGATAGATTAATAACCAGCTGGGATGAAGAAACCTTTATCAGTTTATTGCCAGATTTACGATTGGCTTTTACAGGACTAAAACCCATACAGACCAATGATCTTGCTAATCAGGTTGCCAATCTACATGGTGTCTCTGCTGCTCAGGTTACTCAATACCAAGGACAGTTAAGCGAGTCGGACTTGATGCATGGCTTAGGTTTAAATCAGCGATTACAAAAACTATTGCACGACCGAGGATTACAACAATGGTTTGGCGTAGAGTGATAGGGGTGGGAATAAGCTATGATCAGTGATCAAAATTTTCAAAAAGACCCCTTCAAAAATACGGAAAGTCTTAGCAAAACCCGTGCAAATTCTAATAATCCAGCCCTTAGCCGTTGGCGATTAATCCTTGGCCGCTATAGTGATAAAGCTTTGTCTGATGTGGCTTTATCTGGAGATCAAATGCGGTTGCAGCGTAGTCTGGATTATTTGTATAACCGGGAATATGATAATCGGGGCGACTTATTAAGTAATAAACGAGGCAAACAAGGCAGTGGTGGCTCACTCGATGACTCCCAATTAACTGCCGTAAATTGGCTAAATCAAGCTCGTGAACTGTTTCCCCAAAGCACTTTTGAACGAGTACAAAATCACGCCCTCGAACGCTATCAAATAACCAAACTTCTCAAAAATGAGGAGGTTTTACAACAGTTAGAACCCACGCCACAATTGGCCAAAGCCCTACTTAGTTTAAGAGGGACCTTGAGCGAAGAAGTTCGCGATAATATCCGTCGTATTATTGAAAAAGTAGTGGCTGATATTGTTGCCAAACTTCGGCCAAATTTTGTCAACGCTTTACAAGGTCGACGAAATCGTTTTCGGCGATCCTTTATTGCTAACAGTCAAAACTTTGACTGGAAACGAACAATCATGGCCAACCTGAAAAACTATAATCATGATTTGGGTAAGATAATCATACGTGAACCTATATTTAATGCCCGTGTGCAGCGACATTTGCCATGGACGGTCGTATTATGTGTGGATCAAAGTGCTTCTATGCTAAGTTCAGTAATGTACAGTGCTGTCTGTGCCAGTATTTTGGCCAGTTTGCCTGCAGTTACCGTTAAGTTATTGGTATTTGACACCAATGTGGTTGATTTAAGTCATATGGCTGATGATCCTGTTGAAGTCTTACTGACAGTACAGCTTGGGGGTGGGACCAATATTGCAAAGGCTGTTCAATATGCTGAGTCTATTATTACAGAGCCGAAACGTACGGTATTTGCGTTAATAAGTGACTTTGAAGAAGGTGGTTCGGTACCGCATTTATTAAGTTCAGTTGCTAGAATGCATAGTCAACAGGTTAAATTATTAGGATTAGGGGCTCTTGATGATAATGCCAATAGTGTCTACGATATTCAGATGGCCCAAAAATTGGTGCAACACGGCATGCAGGTTTCGGCACTAACCCCAGAGCATTTTGCCGATTGGTTGGCAGAGGTAATGAATTAATGAATCATGCCAACCCCAATATCAATATCAGCACCAACACAAATTCAAATACCAATAACAAGTCTTGCAACAGGGCTATCAGTAGCCTGATATCACATTATCAAGCTTATGATGAAGAAGCATTGAAAACTTATGCCAATGCCGGATTATTACGTCGAGCCAAAAAAGATGTGGCGGCAGCTAAAGTACAAATTATCGAAGATGAGCCCATTGATGACCAATCAACTAAAAAGCCAGCTGCCACAGAAGTTCGACTAAACAGCGATAGCCAGATAGTAACTTTACCAGATAATGGTTTGACCCACGCCAAATGTGATTGCCCCGCAGTGAGTGCTTGCAAGCATATCGTTGCTTCAGTGTTGTATCTTCAGACCTTAGCTAGCCCGCAACAAAAATACAGTCAGCTAGCAAAAACAAATGAGCTAGCAAAATCAAATGAGCTAGCAGAGGAAAATGATGCGCAAGATAGTGTAAAGTCAGATTGCAAGCCTAGCATAATTGATGATGGTTCGACTGACCATGCTAAAGTTCAAACTAATATTGAGGACTTAAAGACGGCTACAGAGTATAAAAGTCCCACTGTTCTTAATGAATTATTGGCTTTGCAATTAGAAGACTTACAGAAGATAGCTAAAAAAATCACTAAAGCGAAGCGGTTAAAAGCGATGGCAATGGCGCTTACTTATTTTGAAACTTACCCTATTGCAACCACTACTACCACTGATAACGATAAAACCCAGATAGATATTGAGCAAAACAGTATCAATATTCAATTGACCAACCAAAGTCAGCGGATACGTTACATACAAGGAGCAGGTTTTTCAGGGATGCTATCTAAGATAGAAAAAGACCCTGATAGTTATCATTGGTTAGCGATACTGGAAGTAAAACGTGCCTATGATTCTGAGCAGAACTTTCAACCTATTAAACAATGGTTGATGCAAAGCTTACAAACCGATTCAACGTCCAATAATCTAGCTTCAAACCCTTATTTAATGCAGCAGTTGCCACAGTCAACGCTTGTGTTACTTGAAGATATAGAGAGTGAAATTCAAAAATTAGTGACACGAGGTTTGACTCACATTGATGCGTTCGCAGCCAATCGTATGCATCTCAATAATACCTTAGCTCGCAGTCACCACTTACCTAGATTAGCGACACAATTACGTCAAATAAGTGGTCAGATGCATGATTTTGTTAAGGGTAATAATCATATTAATGAACGGCAGATTTTATTTGGGCTGGCAGATTTAACAGCCTATCTTTATCAGTTAAAACATTGTGATGGCGATGAGTTGGTCACTCTTCGGGGTAAATTGCGGAATGCTTATGATACTGATCAAAACCTTCCAAAGTTAACATTATATCCTCTTGCAGCTGAGTGGTGGCAGAGTCAAGGTAAAGCGAGAGGGCTTACCTTGTACTTTTATGAACCTAATGAGCAGCAAATCATAGATTTGACTAAAGCTAGAGCGCAAGGTCAAGATTTAAATTTTGACAAACAGTCTGCTTGGTTTAATGCGGTCTGGCTATCTTCAAGTCAAAGTTTAATGAATCATGTCAATACCTTATCAAACCCAAGGTTTAATGCTAATGGGGGGTTGGCAGTGTCGGGCAGTAAAGTCACTGAGAAAAGCTCTTTAAAGGATAACTATAGTGATTATTTGGCGTGCGTTGAAACGGTGTCAGTGGCAGATTGGTCAGAGCTGGTGCAAACTTGGCAGGATAAACTGTCTTTAGATAGTGAGTTAGATAAAGTTGTGGTGTTAAATCCTACTAAAATAGGGGAGTTATTAGTTGATGAAATTGAGCAATGTGTGTGGTGGCAGCTGGCTGACAAGGCTAATAACCAACTGCGTTTACGTTTGGATTGGGATAGTGACGATGCTCAAAGTATAAATAGCATTAAAAAGTTAGAACGACTCAATATGCATGATATCAAATTGGTAGTCGCAAAAGTCAGTTTTGATCAGGATAAGATAGAGTTACTCCCTTTAACTTTAATGTTACATGATAGATTATTTCACTTAAATTACGATAGGGTACCTACTAAGAAGTTGACTTTAAAAGAGCTGTTATCTGGCAAAATTAGTAAATTGATGAGTAAAAAAAGAAGGCTGGATGAGATCGATGTTATTAAACCTATGATATTGTCGCATTTAATTTGTGAGCCTATTTTAACTGTTGTAGAAAGCTTAACCGCTAATGGCAGAATTCAGCCTACTGAAGGCCAAATTAAACAGTTACGCTATCAACAAAAGTTGGCCAGTGATGCAGGCCTTAGTATTATCGCCAATAGTATTAAGTCTCTTTATACGACCAAAAATACAACCAGAACTAATACAGTAGAAAGTACAGAGCCTATAAATTCTTTAACTATATCAAACACCTTACAAACGATCAGCCTACTACAGTTGGTCTATTTATGTCGACAATTGTTATTGTTAGAGCTACGTATACCAGTGGTTATCAATAGCGAGTAAATTAGGCCGATTAGTTTAAATAATAGAACTTACGCACTATCATAGGCGCAAAGACTATGCTAGATCGAACTTAACTTAGGTCTCAAATGACACCTGCTGAGTACAGGCAGGTGGCTTAATTATTCTACAATGATGTTGTGTTAAGAATGGGGTATTTACAATAGTAGTGACAAAAAGTTGAATCAAAAGTACCGAGATTTTGATAATGGGTTTAGTATCATGCATATACCTGAAGAGTATGTTAAAGAAATTGCACTTATTAGCGTTAAAGGTGCTTTAATTAGTGGAACCCTTAATTTTTGGAAAATACTGCGCCTCGTGAACATCCATTCCTACACAAAATGGACACTCCCAAAAGCTAAGTGTCCACTTGATTCTTGTATCAAGTGGACACCCGTTAAATCTATACACCGATCATAGTAGGTGGCGGTCAGCAAAATGGACTGCGTGCAGGGACGCTATCAACGCCGTTGATAGCTGGATTTCGTAAGGCTTGTGAAATACTAGATGAGCATAGAGAAAATGAAGCAAGCTATTTAAAGAGGCTTAGAGATTTATTACTTGAGGGATTAAAGAAAGAGCTAAACATCAAAGTCATTGGCGATATTGATAACCGTCATCCTGGTAACTTATACCTTGCAATTGAGGGTGTCGATAGTATGCGATTATTAAATAACCTACAGCCTAAGCTTGCTTTCTCCTTAGGGTCTGCTTGTGATGGGCTTAATCGGGAATATCCGCCTCTATTAAAGACGATGCACATTTCAAAAGAGACAGCTGAGAGTAGTTTTAGGATTTGCGTGGGACGTATGACGACGACCCATGAAGTTGAGCTTGCTATTAGCCTTGTTATTGAAACGGTGGAAAAGATGAGGTTAAGTGATAACCGTTTTTGATGATTTTTATATGTTCAAGTTCAAGTCCTAACTTCTACTATTAATCAATAAAAATCTAGACCGCATAGTGCCTCTTAAGTGTCCAACCTATATTCAGTGTTACTGCGATTTATGTTTAATCAACTTTCAGTAGCTAATATCCTAGATTTAAAATATAAATTGCGTCAACTGAAAAGTTATAAAAAAACAACACTTGAGTTAAATGAGTTCGAAATGCGTTTCTTATTTAAAAATTATGTAAATTGATGTGAAAAGTAGCTTTTATGCCTTCTTTAAACCCATCGAAGTTTTTACATGTATGATAAGTTGCTACTGTTTACTAATTGTCCAAGCACTATAAGATAGAATTTTTAATATATGTCCTATAATAAAACATACTTTAGCTAATGCCTATATTTCGCTTAATCGGAACGTACTGCTCTTGTATATTTATAGTTTATAGAGTTTTTACTTTCGTAAAAATCATTACCTGCCCTAAAAGAAACAATCCACACCTTATTTTTTAAATGAATTGTTGGAGTAGAAGTCCAATAACTACCATCACTTATTGTATTTGGAAATATAGTTTGATTTATTGAAGGTGCAGAGCATTGCCGTTCGATAATACTTGAGAGCTCTTTTAAGTTTGGCATCCTATAATTATCACCCAATATTTCAACTTGTTCTAAAGCATTTTTCCAGTTATAACTTTCAGCATCACCAGTGCAAGTTGTTCCGTTCCATGTTTGTCCTAAACTACAACGTTGCCATATTAAACCTGTAGTTTTATCTTTGACTTCTGTTCCATTGCTTATAATTTCAAAATTACTATTCGGTGTGCTTTCTAGCAAGGCATTAGTATTGCAGAATCCAGCATAAGTATTAGTTACTATTGCAGTAGTGCAACAAGCAACAACTAGTTTTACTATAACTTTACTTTTCATGTTTTTCTCGCATTTGATAAGGTTGAATTGATTCTACATATACATCATATTTACTGTGAACGAACAGCACGAACGTGGTTATCAAATCTTTTAGTTTGGTTGTAGTCATTGCCATTATTAAAATCCATATATAATGCTGCTGAATCATTACTAGTACCACTACTAACCTCTGAAGAAGATGACCAATATGAAGTGCCAGTAAATTCGAAAATCGGATTAACTGCTGGATTGTTTCTACTGTAATCAACTATAGAACGTAACTCTTCTATTTTCGGCATTCTCCAATCACTATAACCACAATAATTGATTTCATTCAAGGTTGTAATAAAAGCTTGAGTATGGCAAAAACTACCTGAGCAATCCCCACCGCTTACCGAACCTGAATAGCCTCCATTACTCTCATTATTATTGTCATACCAAGTATATTGATTGGTAACACTATGCAATCCTTCATAGTTTGTTTTTTGTTCCCAAATTAATCCTGTGACATTATCCTTAACACATTCATCACCACTACGATTCAGCAGGGTATAACTCATAGGTATACCAGCTTGTACATGCCCATCCTGTCCCATTGGTATTGGATCGCCTTCACTATCTACGTTCAATGAGCAGTCTAGGTCATTACTATGCGTATGCCCTGATATCTCTTTACCTAGGTCGTCATAAGCATAATCACCACACTTAGTGATACCTGTGGCGGTGAGTTTTGAAGTTGAAGAAGGTATTACAGACTGTTCGGTAATATCGTAACTTAAGCTACCCAGTACTCGACCACTGGTTATCTCTTTAACCAACAATGTATTTTCGCCCGCTGTTGCTGGTGCAGTACACTGATAGACTCGTTCAGCAATTGATTTTTGTAGCAATAAAAATGAATTACAGCCATTCAAGGTTATTGTATCCACGACCGTCGGTAGGTTAGCCCCTTTTATCGTTACTTTATAAGGCGTGTTCACCTCAGGCGTTGTTGGTTCAACCTTGATACTCTCTACAAAAATATCACTACGATATAACATTAAATCTTTTTCAAGCTCGTATGTCGTGCCATCTTCATAAGTCAGTTTTAAAGTTGCAGTTTGCTTGTTACAATCCTCGAATTTCAAGTTTTCAGCACTGACTTCTGAAGTATTAGTACCCGTAGAAGTAATTTGCATAGGTATAGATTGGTTGTTAATGTCAAGTACAGCAGTCTTAATAGGTTTATCCGAGACTATAGTGCTACTAAAGTCGACATCATTGCAGGTATAGTCCTCTTGGCCACGGTTGAATTGAATGCCTGTACTATAGAACGTGGGGATATCTAAGCTTTTATTAATCGTTGAGCTTTGATTATCATAATCTGTCGCTTTGATAGTAATATCATAAACACCTCTTGGCATAAGCGGTGCTTGATATTTACCCTCTACTTTTTGCAGTAGTATACCTTGTGTATTTCGAGTTAAATCAATGGTATGCGACTTAGAGTCATTGTCGGTATAACTAACTTGCCACTGTTTAATTGTGCCTAAGTTTGCATTTTCTGCAATTATTTTCAATGGTACTAGGCTTGTTGTGGCATCTATAGGGTATGTGATTGACTCGACATCAATCAAGGGGGACTGACTGTCATAACAAATATCTTTTTTAAGTGGTGTATAAATCCATAATGGCGCTGGATTAGTCTCATCAAATGCCTCCTCTTCTGTTGGTGACATAAATTTAAATTGTATGCCCCCACCACCAGAAACTTTGTACCATCCTTGACCTAAACTAAAGTCCCCATTTAACCTAAACGCACCGTATGTTTTGACACCATAGCCTATACCCGTGTCTTTTAAACAGGCATCGCCACTAAGTCCACTAATGGGAGCTTGCGGATCATTGGTCTGATAAACATTACCTTCAAGTGTTGTAGACATATTTACCTGCGGAGATACACCTACATTAGCCAAGCGAATACCGCCGACTATAAAGTCTGCATCAATAGCCGCACCCATTATATAATCAAGGTTTAATATAGCATTTACACCTGCTTGATATACTAAAGTATCTCTTTTATGCAGATAATCATCTGAAACCTGCCCTATACCATTTTTAGCAATATAGTCAGCAGCTTCACGATTTTCAAAACTAAAGGACTTGTCTAGTTTTCCCTCTTCATTTCTCACTAACCCCATATTGATATTGGTGGGGGCTATTTTAAATGTAACATTGACTTGACCCTCTACAGTTAAATCAGTTACTGAATAAGCCCAAAGAACGACTGCAACCGTTTTAGCTCCCAGCCTTACATTAGTACCACTAGCGACATTTATACCATTAGGAACGGTGAAGCTAGCAACAACACCAAATAACGGGAGCTTACCCTTGGTGTCATCAGCATTAAGTCCTGATATTGCTACATAAGCAGTACTAATAGGGTCGCCAATCCTAAACTGCTCAAACTCTCGATATAAATCAGTATTACTCAAATCGAAGGTGTCTGACAGGCGCTTATCCACCCCAACCAACTTACCTTTTAGGTCTGCTTCTATATAAGCACTGTTCATTGATATATATTGTAGAGACTCACCTTTGAATACAAAATCTTCATCATTGATTTTTTGTAGGTCTAAGTTTGATTTGACTTCAGGAGGTCTAAAGAAAATATCTCCTTCTAAAATTAGACCAGAATCACAATTCTCTTTGAAAGATTCTGTTAATGTAGATGTTGTCTCTTCACTACTGTCAAGCTGATTGGCAAGGTTTAATGAGATTTCACAAGCTTTATCTTTCGTGTCCTTTTCATCTTCCGACAAGCCTTCTTTAAACTTATCTTTTGCAACAATGCGTCTATAGCTTATTGGAAGTTTATAGGCGTCTTCATATTCACCATAAATTGCACCACCTACATCATATTCAACTGATGGCAGTACACCCACTTGAGTAGCATCTTGGGATTCTGCAATATTAACATACTCTCCATCAGGCATAATAAAGCCTTCGATGGTTGGCTGCATCTCTTCTGAATCCATCTCTAAAGTTATATTGTCAAAAGCTTCATTAGCAGTAGCAGGTCTTACTTTTAAAGTGACATTACCATCATTGTCCAACAGCTTTTCTTCGATAACAACATACGTTTCCATATATCCTTCTTGCGAAGGTGGCACATATAGCACGTCCTGAACTTTTAATTTAGCAGCCTCACCACCTTTGGGTACACCTAGAGTCATTTCACCATCAGCATCCATATCGGTCACAACAATATCTTTAGCTTCTTCTTTAGTAACTGAAATGACATCATCAGTATTTTCAATAAGCATGGTGTTCTCATCAAGTACATCATTAGCATTATTATGATTTAGTGAGCCACCATTATTACAACCAGATAAAGCCAAAGCAGTTGCAACGGCAAGTGTGGTTAATTTGAATTTCATAATTTGTTATCCCTAAAGTTTTAAAATCTATACCCTAAACCCAACTGCCACTGTGTCTGCTCACTCTCGCTATCTGGATATTGGTAGTTATTTTGAATATTACTTTGTTCGTATTCCCAGCTCTGTTTGCTGATACTAGCATTCATACTTAGATGTTCTGATAAATCGTATTGTCCCGCTATACCAATTTGAATCATAGTGGAGTGACCAATATCTTGATTTAACCCAAACTTAGGCACATCAATATTACTATCAATAAGTTTGCCAGCTTTTGCTTGTAGCTGTAATGTAAAAGGTATCTGGTGACTTGGTTGCCAGTCAATGTTTGCTCCAGCTAAGAGGGCAGTATGGTCAAAATCTTCGGTATATTGCTCAAGCTTGCGCTCCCAGCGTTGATGACTGATTGATACGAGCGGTGTTAAGGTAAGTGTTCGAGTCATGCCATAGCCAAGCCCTAAGTCGAAATCTACTTGAGTCAGGGTGTTGTCAGTAGTAGTACGGTATGGCGTAAGCGTTGCACCTGTCTGTAGGTAGCCATCATAATCAGTATCTCCCTGAGCATGGCGCAGCTGTAGCTTGCCGTAGGGTGTCCATTGATTATTTAGAAGGTTGATAGGGTCTGTTGTATTGATTACAGCTAACTCAAGTACGGGCATTGCACCTGTTTCACTGTTTAGTATGCCGTCAGTGGTTAACCCTGTGCTGTCAGTCTCTTGGTAGTCTTGATCGAGCTGACCGACGGATAATTGCCATTCCCAATCATTTGCTAATGCCGATTGACTACTTGCAACCATTGCGAATGCAATAACTGCTAATATGCTATTGAGTCGAGTCATTGAATAAAATGGCATTCAGATGCAACTTATAAGAAATATTTTGTTAATTATTGTTTCTATAATCTTTATTTATAGCACAGAAATTAACACTTGTTTGTCCCAAATCTGGGACACTTTTGGATTATTTGTGACTGATTGGACAACGAATTTACCTTAATACGTTATAAGTTTTTGAATTTATTGAATATATGTTGAATTATCTGCTCGATTATAATTGATAAGAAATTATTAATTATTTATGACGTTATATTTTTGAAGTATTGTTTTAAGATTTGAGTCAGTACTACTGTTGATTTAAGAGAAAGTATTCATTTGAGAGGCAATGTTCATCTGATAACATAAGGAAATCTAAACAAATATAGCGACGTTATCATGAAGAAAATATATCTAGTACGCCATGGTCAAAGTGTTGCCAATGCAGGGGGTAAAGCCCAGCTTAATCAAGAGATTGAACTGACTGACTTGGGTCATGAACAAGCACACACCGTAAGCGATTGGATTATTGAGAATATCGGTACTGATATTGCTTCAATTGGTATCTCTAAGTTTAAACGTACTCAGCAGACCGCTAAGCCACTTGTAGACGCACTACATCTTCAACCAACACTTATCGAAGGGTTAGAAGAGTTCGATTATCTAAGCTTTAACAAGATGAAAGATATGACGCTAGCAGACCGCTTTAAAGCCTCTAATGACTTTTGGGACGAGCATGACCTACAGGACACTCACGGTGAAGATTCTGAAAGTTTCGCTATGTTTTATAACAGAGTTGAACAAGTTTTAGCCTACTTCAAAAACCTAGAGTCGGGTAATCACATCGCTTACACCCATGGTTTATGGATAAGTATGTTGATTTGGCAAATATTGGGTCAACTTGCATCCCGTAAAAAACACATGAAAAAATTTAGACAGTTTGAGATGTCTATACGTGCTCGTAACTGTGAAGTTTTCTGTTTGACTCTTGCTAATGATAATTTAGCGTCCCTTTACCCCCCATCAATTACCAAAGTACTCATTCGTACAGACCCACCTACGTGGTTAAACAAGTAGCTTACTTCAATAAAATTTAGTAAGCACAAGGCTAAAGTAGGGTTAGTAAACCTAACATCTTGAAACTTGCTCAAACCAAATCCCTAGCTTCAACCTCTAAAGCGTCGCAAATTTGGTACAACTTAAGCAAAGTAATATTATACTCTCCACGCTCAATTTCACTCATATAGCTTCTATCGACGCCTGCTAACTCTGCCAGCTTTTCTTGCGATAAACCCTTTGATTTTCTTACCTCACGAAGCCTTTTACCGAACGCTAAAATTCTCTCATCTGCTGACATAATGGCTACCAATAATAAAAGTAGCATTATTCGCAGTCGTGCTTTACAATATCTACGGAGTATACTCCGAATTTTAGAAAGCCCATGCAAATTCAAATCGTGTATAAAGACGACTTAACAGATGAGATCAAACAACTTTGTAACAAATATTGGTTACGCAAACCAGGTGATGAAACAAAGTTTGTCTATACCGCTACAGCACTAGTTTCTGAAAGTAGCTTGGAATTTTATAGTTTTAAAGAGACTATTCAAGAAAGTGTCATATCGTTGTAGAAGGTTGCCACTGTGTAGATTGCGGTGCCAACTGCGAAGTTTACGATAGGAAAGTGTTCAAACGTCTTCATCTTGAAAGTTGGCAGTGTTTAGATTGTTATAACAGACAAGCACTAAAAAGTAATGAAGAGCGCATAGCACGATGCCAAGAAGGCGAGAGGATAATGAAAGAGAAAATACGACTTATAACGCCTGTTCTAAAAGCAAGGATAGCGGAGCAATTAAACTCAATACCTAGAGTTGATGAGCTGGGCATCATAGATAAGATCTTACTGGTTGCAACTGAAAGTGGGTTTGTCGAAGAAAGTTTTCGATCTACACACCATTTTACTACTTATACGGACAGCGATTTTAAACCCAATTTTACGCCAACAAGCTACCTAGATATACAAGTGCTTGAGTATCTGCTAGATACGAACGTCTTATTATTTAATTTTGATAGAAACGTTAACAGTTTGAGACTGGGTAAAAATGGTCGGCTAATACTAAATGACGCCTACTTAGGCTTTGATTTTGCTTACGACATGTAAGCTATCAAACGGATTGAAGAAGACTTTAAACAGCGTAAATGCACTATTGAAGATATTGAAAACCCTAAGTTTGAAGGATGGGTTAAGAGCATACAGATCGCTAGATGTGTTGCCTATCTTGTAGATAGCTTGCCTAACTCTGGTATTGGCTATCACATTGGAGATGGCGTCAAAGATTTATTTAAAAATGCTCTCGATAAATATACTGTTGCTGAAATGATCGATATTATTCCAATAGCTAATAGGCATGTCTTTGATTTTGGGAGTCATAAGACGCTAACTGCCTCCGAATCAGACAATAGAATATGCGAAAGCATCGCTTTTACCTTAAAACTATGTAGAAGAGGTAAATTAAGGAATTATCCAACACCAAAGGTTCAACTTGAAACAGCATTAGAGAAAACGCTTTCAAGCTACCTATTCGCCAGACTCAATATGTATGACTACACCTATCTACAACTTGCTGAAAAAATCAGAAGAAGATCGAAGAAAAAGCCGCTTAAACTCTGCATTCTTTAAATAGCCCTAGAAAAGGAATTCATCTATGAAACTTAATTTCTCTATGTTGTCATCACTGTCACTAATAACCCTGTGTTTAAGTACTATAGGTTGCGGTGATAACCCCTCTATTGATGGTAATAATGAAGACAGAAAGGTTTACGATGAGAATGCTCAAGAATACATTGAGCCTAATTCTGTCGAAGATAAAAAGGTACTTAAACAAGGATTTGACCCGTCCTTATATCAAGATGTTAATAAAGAAGCAGACTCTAAATATTTAGGTGTAATGGACAGAATTCAGGCTAAAAACGAGCGGTTAGTCTCTAATGGACAAAATTCAGGCTACCCTTCAGAGTATGTCATTAAAAAGTTGTTCATAAACTTAAGCTTACGTTGTTTATTGAGCCCATTATGACTGCTTAATTGGCGTTTTAACTCACTAAACAAACCTTCTAGAGAATTGGTTGTATTTGGGATGTTTAAGTCATCTAATTCTCTATAAGTGAATAACCAATCACTATTTACTCGCGAGCTTCTATAGGCACTTCTAAGACGCTTATGGGTGTACCAAGTCTTACCAGTATCTGTATTGGTGCTACGCTCATTTAAGTAGTCTTCATGGGTCAAATACCAGCTATCTAGAGCTTGAATGAAGGTGGTCTTATCATAATCCTTTATGTTTAAAGCTAGCTGTCTAAGTGCAATACTTGCGATATTTTGAGGTCGACGAGTTAAGTATCGAGTGATGATCTGTAGCTGATGAAACTGGCACATTTGCATGGGTATATCTTTAAATAAAGCATTAAGACCTCGTCTTCCATCGCAAGTAATACTTGTTATATCAATACCTTGTGATTTTATATGCTCTATTCCTAGCTTATACAGCGCGTTGGTCTCATAATGAATAATGCGGTGGTGTAATACCGCTTTGCTTGTATAGTCGAGAAATACCATTAAGCCAAATGTTCTACCAAAGTAGGTCGTGTCCATCACTATGTTGGCACGAGTAGGTAGCTTATTAAGTGACTTTATCTCAATTGTATCTAGTCGCCTTTGTATAGTCTTTATACTACAGCCATACTTATGAGCAAGTTGTTTATAAGTCTGTTTACCTTGAGTATATTCTTGCCATAAAGTTGTATTATTGAGCCGCCTGCCACCTAAAAACTGCCGATTACAAACAAGGCATTTGTACTGCTGTTTCCCTGATTTATAACCATTCTTTTTAGTGTGTTTTTCACCACAAAAAGGGCAGTTTTTTGATTCATGGCTTTCAATCCTTGCAAATACTTATAGTATATAGCTTTAAAGGGGGTGTCAGCCTGAATTTTGTCCATTACACCCTTTTTAAGATACGCTGATATAATTAGGTTATCAATAAGTGTCTGACTATATTACGACAGTAAGTGTCGCAAGTAATTTTTTAAGAACAGTATTTAAACTTATGGTGATAAAACCAATATGCTTAATCAGTAATAATTGATGATTGAATTAAAGTGGGTTGGCTGAAATGTTAATGGGCTGTACAAGTATGAAGTGATTAATTATTTAAATGAGGAGTGGAGTGGCGGAAACGATGTTGAACTGGAAACCTTTGGATGTCGCCACTCGAGCATAGCTATCGCCTTGCAAAGCTAAATCGATACTTAACCGATTTTTAACGCTTCTCAGGTTTAACTAAATTTGCATCCATAGTGCGATTGGCTATGTGTCATCTTTTGATTTTGAAAAGCGGTATTATGATAACCTTACTCTGCTAGGTATTGCTGCTTAACTCAAGTAAAATACTCCCCGATATAGTCGGGGAGGTGCAGTAGACAATACAGTTTAACTTTGAAAGATGTAAACGAGAGTGACCGTTATTCATTCTTAACCCTCAAACTGACAATAATAAAGTCTCTACTCTCACTCGCAGATTTGCAACCCCTGCTCGAAGCATTGACTGTATTTTTCAGCCATCTTAATGCGTAATTGAGTATTGGGATGGGTTGATAAAAAGTCAGATATTTTATCCTCCTCAACGTCTTGGGTCTGCTGCTCCTGTGTCGATTCATGCTCATTATCAGCAGTAATCTCTGCCGTCGCATAATCCTCCATACGACTTAAGATATCGACAAAGGACTGAGGGTTAATACCAATCTTGAGCATTTTATTAAAGGCAAATTTATCAGCTTCGGTTTCATATTGCCGAGAATAGTGGTTCGAAACTAACGCTGTGCCAAGCCCTGTGGCTAACTCACTGATACCATCAGGGTTACCCAATACGAGTATCACAATCATAGTGGTTAATGAGTTCTGCGTCAGCATCTCTAAGCTGTGACGCTCTACAACATGACCCATCTCATGCAATAAGACAGCATCTATCTCATCATCATTTTCGCTGAGCTTAACGAACTCATCTGTCAGAACAATATCGCCAGAGGGTAGGGCAAAAGCGTTCGGTAAGCTAACACCATTGACATTCATCTCTCTAAAATGCAGCTGATAATGAATGCGATCATCACCACCAACAGGCTTAAGTCGGGTATTAAATCGATCGATGATTTGCTGCTGCTTAGCCTCACTGATGGTCGTGGGCTCTAAGAAGTAGCTATCTATAAAATCTAGTGACTGCTTGCCAATAAAGTCACCGGTTTGCTGCGGTAGGGCATGAGCAACCGCTTGGCTTGTCCATGGAATACCCCATTTAATAAAGCCAAAAACGAAAGCAATCGTTAGCACCAGCATCACCAAGACGCTACTCATTTTTGTCTCATGTCGGTGCAGCAGTAAGCTTAGTTTTGACTCTGAGCCACTGCTTTTATTGCTCTGAATTAGGGTGTCAATGTTGTCATTTTCATGGGTGGTAAACAAAGATCCATCAGTGAGTATCAGCTTACGCTCAGTATTACCTAACCGATCATTAATCTTAATCTGTGACCATTGACCAGTTAATATGTGACCTTGTGAATCACTATTACTTGAAAGCTCAGGGTTTAAATCAGAGGGCGTAATATGCACCTTATAGCTGTCTTTATCGATTATAAGCTCGGCTGCATATTGTGTTGCACTGTCCTTTGGATACCACTTACCAGATATTATGTTCATAATAAAATTACTTAAATGTCAGCCTATATGGCAATGTCTATATCAATATCCAATACATCACCAACCTCTTCACCAATGGCAGACTGTTCTTGCTCTTTTTGGGTCAGATAATGATTCATATCGATATCTAA
Source organism: Psychrobacter sp. CX16 (assembly GCF_057396245.1). NCBI lineage: Bacteria > Pseudomonadati > Pseudomonadota > Gammaproteobacteria > Moraxellales > Moraxellaceae > Psychrobacter > Psychrobacter sp. CX16. The sequence continues at coordinate 29,845 of NZ_JBXYJF010000023.1, read as the reverse complement.
TGCTTCAATCCAAGTATTTTCGGCAATATACTGTGCCACACGTACTTTTGCCCAAGGTAGCGCCAGACCCAAAGAGAAGATAGTTAGCAGCATATTAGTTAATAGTACAAAAAAGTAGCCTTTAGTGGTGACTGTTGACTTAAAGGTAATAGCTTTATCTAAGGTAGTGTTGGCATACAAGTACTGACGTTGGCGGCTGTAGCTATAAGCGGCAGAAAACAAGGATGCGGCGATAAAGCTAATGTAGGCAATCACGACAGCGACGGAGAACAGTGAGCTTTCAACAGTATAAGACAGTGATGCCATTATATTTTCAAAGCTAAATTCACCTGGTGTTATTGCAAAGAGTATCAATCCCAAAAACACAACAACGGAAAGGGTAGAGGCGATGCCCATCAGCGCCGCTTTAAAGGTAATTTCAACAAACTTTCGGGTGCGAATATCAGTAAGGAAGCGACCTTGACCAAACTTTGTCTGACTAATCTGGTATTCAGAAGCCCTTTTGGTAAATAGACCAACAAAATAAACACCAACAGCAATAGCAGCAAGCATGCCGAGCACAGAGATAATAATGATTGGGGTGGTTGACTCCGCACCTGCTGTATTACCTATCAGCGTCTGTGCAATAGCGATAGCAGCGGCAATAATAAGCCCAAACGCGATATAGCCCAAAACAGGTATCAACATATAGATAAGATAGGAGGACTTTAAGTTGCCAACAAAGCTAAAGCGGACATTACTAAAGCTGGTCATACGCATATTAAACTTTAGGCTGCGCCACACAATCCAAGGGATGATAGTAAATAACACGATGGGTAAAATGACACCGGCAAGTGGGAATATAGAGCCGATGATTTGTAATACAAAGAGTATCGCAACCCCGATTAAATAGCCTAAGAAAAGCTGTTTGCCAGTGGCGTGATAATCAAAGTAGCGGTCTGTGTATTCGGTGTTTGCATAAAAATAGCGGCGTGTTCGAACTTTTGCCCAAGGGTAATAAATACCTAATGTAAGAATGCATAATAAGACATTCACAATCCAGATTTTAAAATATTCTTCGCCACTGCCATTAAATCGTATTTGCTTCATCCCTGCCTAAAACCTTATAAAATTAATGTTAATATTGTTATCAAATAATATTTTTACTACTAAATAGGGTAAAAAATAACAAGACTATTATAGGTTATAAGTTAAGTAAGATGTAACTATATATTTAATTTTATTAAGTTTAAAGCAGTGGGTTATATAGTAATTATCTTTAAATATATTTATAGCAATACTGGCATTTAAATTGCCTCTAGCGCTTTCTTACAAGCTTCGGCCAAATAAGGATCAACCGTATCTTGCTTTAATAACCACTGTAAATAGCTGGCACCCTCGCTATCTGCGGCAAGTTCTGCAATCGCTTTGCCTTTATGTTTACCGAAGCTTAAATGGGTCGGAATACGGGCCAATTCGCTAAACGCATATAGACTCGCTACATCGGTAATGGTGTGACCTTGGGTATTTGCTAAGTCAATAAGGCTATTCAGTACTAATTGGGTAAAGTAAATATCATATACCGCAGCGTGCGCATGCTTGGCTTGCTCGCGGGCGACATCACGATGGAAGTGATAAAGCAGTGCGACCAATTGATGATTCTCAAGCGTCGGTAACAGGTAGCTCGACATGGCCTTAGTACAGATAAGCTTGGGCGTATGCGTGACGCCGGCATTTTTAAGTACTTGCATATCAAAATCGATATTATGGCCAATAAGGTACTCAACGCTTGCAGGCAATCTAAAGTCCGTATGCGGCGTTTCATGAGTCACGTCTTCATCACAAATATGCGAGGTTGCCATCGCGCCCAAGCTAATCTTTTTAAGCGGGTTGAAGCGTTTGGATCTAGGTGGCTGGGTAACGACCACTTGGCCTTGGTTTATCTCTACAATGGAGTAGGCGGCCTCGGTCATATGCGGCTCATCAAGCCCCGTTGTTTCGGTATCGAGTATATAAGTGGCCATAACAATCCTTAAAGTTATCAGATGTTTATCGGTTAATATAATTGCGGTTATGGTAACTTAATTGTGGACTGTGAACCAGTGCGGCCAAGTAAACTAGCCTAAGCATATAATATAAGCAGAGTGATTGATAATAATAGCAATAGACAGACTTGATAGCGGAGTTTGACAGCTTAGCTCTGGCGCAATACACTCGCACTATTGATAGTTCAAGCGATTTTTTCTTAATTGATATGGACAAAATAATCATGACGCCATTAATTCTGCACAATCCAAATTGCAGCACTTCTCGCAATGCCTTAGCCATCATGAAAGCCTCTGGTGAGACACCTGAGGTTATCGAGTATTTAAAAAACCCGCCATCCCGAGAGTATTTGGTGGAGCTGCTTGGTTTGATGAAAGTACCTGCAAAAGAATTGCTACGCAGTAAAGAGAACTTAAGTGATGAGCTGGGTTTAAACAGTTCTGATGCTACAGACGAGCAAATATTAGATGCCATGGCAGTGCATCCGATTTTGATTAATCGTCCGGTAGTGGTTACTGATAAAGGCGCTGTATTATGCCGTCCGTTAGAGCGCATATTTGAGGTATTGGAGAATCCAGTTTCTGAATTTACCAAAGAAAATGGTGATACTATTTATAATCTCTAATTCAAATTATAATCGCTAGTTCAAATAACGAAAACTAAAACCAGCCTAAATAAAAAACGCCCATTAAATAGTTAATGGGCGTTTTTTATGAGCAATATGAACGATAGCAATAGAATAGATTATCATAATGCCAGTCTTATAGAGCTGAGCACTAAAGCGTATCAACAATCACCGAGCGCCCTTCGTGTTCTAGTACGGTGGCGTCTACTTTATAAAGCTTGCGAATAGTGTCTTTGATTAATACATCTGTGGGATGGCCGGTCTCAATAATGTGGCCTTTTTTCAGCATGACCACCGTGTCGGCGAACTGTGCTGTTTGTATATGGCTATATTTATACTCCATTGATAACGATTATTATTTACATAAAGGGTATTTTGTATTAATATTCCGCTCTAAGCTGTCGTATTTTGATTGATATTAATAACAAAATACGTGGGCACAACCTTGAACAATTATATATATAGGGAGCGTTAGGTGCCAAGTAGGGACATGTGCGAATTTAAGCTAACTTTTACGACAAAAAGACTGCCACCATGAGAAATAACCGTAAAACCAGAAGTTTAACGCCGTTTAATCTAGCCACACTTGTTGCTGTTGTTGTGTTCCATGGTACCGTCGCTACTGCTTTGGTAAATATGAAAATGCCTCATCAAAAGCCGCCTAAGGTCGAGGAACCACTGCTTTTAGAAATTGAGCTTATTGAGCCAATACAAGAAAAGCCACCTGAAATAGTGGATATTAAGTCACAGCCAGAGCATCCAAAAGCAGCCCCTCAGCCAAGAGGGGCACAAGAGCCTAAACCTGCGCCGCAGCCTGCTCCCGAACCCAAGCCTAAGCCAGAACCAAAGCCGCAGCCTGCTGCAAAGCCTAAGTCGCAGCCTGACCCTAAGCCGCAACCCGATCCGGAGCCCAAACCTAAGCCTAAGCCTAAGAAATCACCGAATACAGAGCCCAAGCCCCTGCCTGATCAAAGCGAAGTGATTGCCGCACAGAAGCGTGCTGAGCGACAGCGCCAATGGGAAATTGAACAACAACGTCAGCTCGAGGCAAAGGAGCGAGCAGAACGTGAGGCACAAGCGCAGGCTGAGCGAGAAGCCCAAGTGAGAGCGGAACAAGAGGCCAAGCGACGTGCGCAGCGTGAAGCTCAACAAAAAGCAGAACAGGAAGCCAAAGAGCGCGCCGAGAGGGAAGCAAGAGAGCAGGCCGCGCGTGAAGCACAGCAACGAGCTGAGCAAGAAGCACGTGCGCAAGCAGAACGAGCAGCAAAAGAACGAGCAGCAAAAGAACGAGCATCAAAAGAAGCCGCTGAGGCAGAAGCGGCAAGCAATAAACCTCAAGTACTGTCAGCGAGTCAGGCAAGTTGGCGACGTAAACCTAAATTCACCTTCCCTGCATCTGTTGAAAGAAGAGCAAACTCTGGAGATGTGTTTAGTGTCTCGTTAAAACTAGAGGTTGATAAGCAAGGTAATGTAACGGGTGCTACTGTAACAAAGTCATCAGGAAATGATGCCATCGACAATGAAGCATTAAACTCCGTTAAGCGGGCTAAATTTAACCCTTTTACCAAAAATGGGGTGCCAATTATGGGCTATTTAATCCTACCCTTTAACTACCGAGTACCTTAAAGCTATCGCAGACCAAACACACGAATTAAAACGTCAAACAAAATAAGCACACGATATTTTTATTATATGAATCGGTTTAAATTTATTTTAGTAAGGACTTACTATGGACTTTGCAAGTTATTGGCAATATACCGATATTGTTACTAGATTTCTGTTTTTTACTCTCATTGCGCTCTCTATCTTGTCATGGGTTACCGGTATTTTACGGCTTTATAACAGCTATAAAATGAAAGGCCAAGTTGCTACAGATATCTCGAAAGCTTATCAAGCGCAGTCACAGAATATGGCGAGCTTATCAAGTGCTGAACGCAAAACCGTGACAGAGCAGCTACTTTTGCAGCAAATTGGTCGTTATCGTTATAACGGGGAAAAAGGGTTGCCGATTTTGGGGACTACTGCTGCCATCGCCCCCTTTATTGGTCTATTTGGTACGGTATGGGGGATTTTCCATGCCTTGCATAATATTGGTGAGTCTGGCCAAGCAGGCTTAGGTCAAGTGGCAGGTCCTGTGGGTGAGGCGTTGATTATGACGGGTCTTGGCTTAGCAGTTGCGATACCGGCGGTTATTTTTTATAACATCGCGGTACGTTTGAACCGTCAAACTCAGTTTAATGCCAATGACACCGCTTATGGTATCTTGGGTGATACAGCGAAAATTCAAAGTGTAGGCGTTAAATCTGGCGTTGCCTCTAGTAACATGCAACCACTCACTGCTCAGTCACAGTCTTCCGAGAAAAGACAGTATTCATCATCTGCTGCCCAGTAGGCGCATAGTGATTGAAGATATCGGACTAGATAATCACGATGAGGTAGGAGCGTAATATGGCCTTTCAATTGGGTGAAGATGACATGCAAGGGATGAGTGAGATGAACCTCATTCCTTTGATCGATATCATGCTGGTATTGATGATTATTTTTATGGTGACGGCAACGGTTTTGAACCCGTCGGTGCCTTTGGATTTACCGCAGACCAGTGCTAGCGTGCAAGAGCAACCACCTAAAGTGATTCAGGTGAGTGTTGATAAAGATGCGGGTATATTTTGGGATGATCAGCCAGTGTCGATGGAAGAATTAGAGACACGCATGGCAGCGCAATCACAGCTTGAGCAAGAGCCAACCATTCATTTGCGAGCGGATAAAGATGCGCGATATGAAACGGTGGCACAAATCTTGGCAACGGCCAGTAGTGCTAATTTGACTAAAATTGCTTTTATTAGTGAATGATTTATTTTCACTTAGTACAAGCCAATCTTACCTCCATCCATTTGGTGGTTAGATGAAAGCATAAGTGAAACGATAAAACTAAAAATAATAATACTGTTCTATTTTTTAACCTTACTAGGTGTGCCCTTAGTAAGGTTTTATAATTTTTTGACTTTCATAACAACTTTTCATTAACCTTTAAGGCCTCTTTTAGCCGATCTATCTATTGATATTAGCGATATTAACTACTTAGGATTTCAAACGCTCTGAGTCTACATGTTAATGCGCCGGTTTGTTAAAGGCATCGCCTGCTTCTAGTTCATCTATGGTGATGCTGTCACTTTTAAAGGAGAAGCCTTTGTTGCTAAAGGTACCCAGCATAATAGTCTCAATCAAGGGTTTGACATTGTTTGAATTACTTTCAATCGCTACCACAAAGTTGGCACCATCACCGCCAGTATCATCAAATTTCTCAACAATATAGTTCAGTGTACCCATAGGCGGCAATTCAATTGACTTGGTCAAATAAGGACGTACGTAGTCGCCTCGGGTATTGTAATAATCAATCTTAGTGACATATAAACTACTGGTTAAACTGGTATTTCGAATACTTAATGTGGCTGAGAGCATCACTTTCGGATTGTCTTCATCGACATAGATATTGGAATAAACGGGCACATAAAACAGCTGCTGATAGGGCATATTACCCTCGGGCACCGCATCAATCTCGAGTTGTTTAATGGGGTCTTTATGCTCTTCACTATATAAGATATTAGGATCATGCTCAGGCGGGTTACATCCTGTTAAACCAGCGCTAAGTATCAATAGGGCTGCGCATAATGATTTGGTTTTCATATCGTTTCCTTACTGCTTAAAATTTGCAGCGGCTGTCAAAGATAGGCTCTAAACAAAAAAGCCGCCACAAATGAGTAATTTCTCTAGCCAACAAGTACATTAGTTTCAGGGTAATGAATGCGTGATTTTTTGGGCATCGCAATCAAATATGCCAAGGTCAATGGTCCAATTCTGCCGGCGAACATCATAAACATAATCACCACCTCGCCGGGGTCACTTAGCTGAGTGGTCAGCCCTCGTGTCAGGCCAACGGTACTCAGTGCAGAAACTACCTCAAATAACACATCTTCTAAGGCGTGCTCCGCTTCAACGACCGATAAAATAAACACACTTAAGAATATTAACATCATGGTGATACTAATAATCGATAAAGATTTACGTACCAGTCTATCAGGGATACGGCGCTCAAAAATCGTCACATGATCGCGCTGATGCAAAAATGCCCAAGTGGTCAAAATTAGAATAACGAAGGTACCGATTTTAATACCACTGGCAGTAGACAATGAGCCACCACCAATGAACATCAAGAACATGGTAAAGATAGTACTGGCATCGGTCAGCTGATCAATGGGAATGGTATTAAAGCCAGCAGTTCTCGGAGTAATGGCCTGGAACCAAGCGGCTGTTAACTGACCCCCAAGACTTAATGAGCCTAAAGTGTTGGGGTTGTTATGTTCGAGTAGCCAAAATAACACAAAAGCTACAAAATTAAGGAGCACTGTGGTGCCTACCACCAGTTTGGTATTGACGCTTATCTTGCGCCAACTGCGGTGATCGATTAAATCTTTAATCACCATAAAGCCTAAGCCGCCGATCATAATAAGCGAGGTGATAACCATGTTTATGCCAATATCACTGACATAAGGCGATAAGCTATCACCGGATAAGGCGAATCCAGCATTATTAAATGCAGAAATGGTATAGAAAAACCCGTGATACATGGCAGTAGTAATGGGCATGTCTCTTGAAAACAGGGTTGTTAACGCAAAAAATCCAGCCAGCTCAACACAAAGTGCAATACTGACAACCGATTTTGCAGTGGTGGTAATCTTGCCAAAGCTGGTCTCAGCAAAAGCTTCACGGGCAATCTTCTGGCCCGTGATATTCAGTCGCCGCTGTAAGCTAAAAAATGCCAATACGGCAAAGGTCATAAAGCCAAGGCCACCGAACTGAATCAAGATAGCAATCACCACTTGTCCAAAGTGAGTGTAGTTAGCGGTATCAACCACAGCAAGACCAGTTACCGTGACAGCTGATGTCGCCGTAAAGGCTGCTTCAAGCCAAGAGATAGATTCAATAGTAGCAAATGGCAACATCAACAAACAGCTGCCCAACAATATTAAAAACAAAAAGCCAATGGCCAAAATCATCGGCGGAGAGTAAAGCAAACGCGGCGTTTGTTTGGGTTTAGGCATGAACGTTACCTTGTTTTAGGGCGTCCGTTTAAAGCGAACGCAGAACAAACCAGATTTACCAATCATTAGAATAAGTCGAGACGGTCTAGTCACCTAAGAAGTGCTTGGCTAAATGCTTTAATGCAGTGACGCGTCCGCTATAGACTAGGCGATCAGGGTATTGAATCATCATATCTGAGCTGAAGTCTTGGATAACCTCATCACCGCGGATAAGAAGTAACAAATCCGTATCAAGGTTTTTGCTTTTGATTTTATCAATACTAATAGGGGACATAGTCTCTGGCATATCGATACGGACTAAATACTCTTTATTACCCAGTGCCAAATACTGCTTCATCATCGGGTAGGCCATAGACTGAGCAATACGAATACCCATGTCTTGCTCAGGATGGATGATATTTTCAACACCTAAGCTATGCAAAATATCGTGATGAGCGTCTGTTTTGGCTTTCACCCACAAGTTTTTCACGGGCAGTTTAATTAGATTTAGCGTACACAATAAGCTGGCTTCCAAATCGTCACCAATACTCACGATTACGCCATCAAATTGACTAAGATTTAGCTCTTGTAGTGTCTCAATATTGGTCGCATCTGCAATGACCGAGTGTGCCAATGTATCGCTGACTTTATTAACTTCTTCTTCATCTAGGTCAATGCCTAGTACCTCGTTGCCTTGGCTCTGTAGCTCAAACGCACAGGCTTTACCAAATACACCCAGTCCGATTACGGCAAATTGCATGTTGATACCTCGTTACTTGTTTATGAACCTAAAAACAATTGGGTTAACTTTATAAGAATTATACGCCTAAATTCAGCGATGTAGACGGTTTACCTCATTGTTTAATGTAGCTTGATACCAAATATAGACAAAAAAAGAACGCCAATTGGCATTCTTTTTTGTAAGATTTTATGCTTAAGACTGTTGAAACTCAGTAAAAATAGAATGTATCTATTGCAGCATTGAATTACTGACTGACTCGTGCAATGACTTCTTCACGGCTTAGCAGTTCTTTTTCACCAGTACGGCGATCCACATACTCGTATTTGTCTTCTGCTAAGTTTCGGTCAGAAACAACAATACGATGCGGGATACCAATCAATTCTAAATCAGCAAACTTAACACCTGGGCGCTCGTTACGGTCATCTAAAATCACGTTTAGCCCTTGCGCTTTTAACTCTTCATATAAGGCTTCAGCGGTGTTCATGACCGTCTCTTCTTTAGATTTCATTGGCACGATAGCGATATCAAATGGTGCAATAGAGTCTTTGATATCAGGCGTCTTCGCCCAAATGATACCGTTATCATCATGATTTTGCTCAATAGAGGCGGCGATAATACGGCTCACACCGATACCATAACAACCCATCATTAAGGTCACTGGCTTACCATCTTCACCCATTACTGTACAGTTCAGCGCTTTAGAATACTTATCACCCAACTGGAAGATATGACCGACTTCGATACCGCGTTTGATGCTTAAAGTACCTTTACCATCTGGAGAGATGTCGCCTTCAACCACGTTACGGATATCAACGACTTCGGTAATTTGCGCATCACGCTCCCAGTTCATACCGGTAGTGTGCATGTTATATTCGTTAGCGCCTGAAACGAAATCACTCATAGTTGCTGCTGCGCGATCTACATAAACAGGTATGTCTAAGTCAACACCAATGTAGCCTTTTTTCAGACCGGCGTTTTTCATTTCTTCATCGGTTGCAAAGGTCAATGGTACTGCCACTTCGGCAATTTTTTCCGCTTTGATTTCGTTAAGCGTATGATCGCCACGTACCACAAGCGCGATTAATTTTTCATCACCCTCAGTGCCGTCGTCATTAATATCATGACCTTTAACAATTAAGGTCTTCACGGTTTTTGATAGAGGGATATCTAGGAATTGAGCCAATGCTTCATTGGTCTGAATCTTAGGCGTGTCAACATTTTGGCGCTCTTGGGTCGGTGCTGGGCGCTCATCGGTACAAATCGCTTCTACAAGCTCAACGTTGGCGGCAAAGTCAGAGCCGTCAGAGAAGGCAATCGCATCCTCACCACTACCAGCTAATACATGGAATTCGTGAGAGGCAAAACCACCGATAGAACCGGTATCCGCTAATACCGCACGGAAGTTTAGACCTAAACGGGTAAAGATACGTGAATAGGCGTTGTACATATCTTGATAGGTATCGGCCAATGACTCTTGATTAACATGGAACGAGTAGGCGTCTTTCATGGTGAATTCGCGGGCACGCATTACCCCAAAACGCGGACGAATCTCATCACGGAACTTGCTTTGGATTTGAAATAGGGTCAGCGGTAATTGCTTGTAGCTTTTAAGCTCACCATCAGCAATCGTCGTGATAACCTCCTCATGTGTAGGCCCAAGCACGAAGTCGCGGTTATGACGGTCTTTAAAACGTAAAAGCTCAGGGCCATATTCAGTGATGCGGCCTGTCTGTTCCCAAAGCTCAGCCGGTTGGGTCATCGGCATTAGGACTTCTTGGGCACCGATATTTTGCATCTCTTCACGCACGATACGCTCAACTTTTTGCAAAATACGCAGACCCATAGGTAACCAGACATACAGACCCGAGGCAAGCTTACGAATAAGACCTGCTCTGACCATCAGTTGGCTAGAGGCGATATCAGCATCGCTTGGTGTTTCTTTTAAGGTAGCAAATAAAAACTGGCTGGCTCTCATAACGGACTCAACTTTACTTTGTATAGATTAGCTATCAATAGCTAAATTAAACGATGAAAAACACCTTAATGAGTAATCAATCTACCATCATTTTGGGTGTTAAATATAGACAAACTATTCAAATTAATAAGTTCAATCCGCCTATGTTAGGTAAAGTCATCCAATGACGCAATCCTTTTTTAAATAATGTGGTTTTTTGGCCGGATTAAGCGGGCATTTGTGTAACGTAAAATAGCAGACAAAATGGGGGTTATTGGCTATATTAGAGGCTAATAACATTGATAAAATACTCTGTTCTGATTTTCTTATTGAATACGGTGACGGTTATGACAACTAAAACACAAAACACAGCAAAAAGTAGTGGGGTGGTATTAAAATTAGGCGTACTGCTTATTTTGATTTTTCTGGCCATATTATTGTGGCAGCAGTCAAAAGATAAGGACGAGCTACAAATACAGACCATTACTCGAGAAGGCGTGGTAACCAAAATTCAAGAGCTAAACCGTCTAGAGACCATGGCCTATAATGTCGATACCGTGATTACCAGTGAGCAGCAAGGCACGTGGCAGCGCCTTTGGCAAGACCAACAAAAGGGGCTGTTTATTGCGCGTGGTCGTATTGTCGCTGGCGTGGATTTAAGTCAGATAAGCCCAGAGATGGTGCAAGTCACTGAGCCAACACCTGAGCAGATAGAGGAAGCCAAGCTTCAGGCAGAAGCCGATGGTAATGAGGATTCTATTAGCATCATGCCTAACATTATGATTACCTTGCCGCCTGCTCAGATTTTCTCAGTATATCTGGATGATCTGGAGGTCTATGATTGGCAGGCAGGCGGTATGTTCGGCATGGTACAAGCAGAGCCTGAAGTATTAAAGCAGGCGCAGGCCAGTGCTAAAGCTGAGGTGCTTAAGCGTGCTTGTGCAGATGGGGTAATGCAGCAAGCAGAAGCCAATGCCAAAAAAGAGATGACTCAATTGTTTGCGATGACTGGTGCAGAAGTCACTGTGCATACGCAAGGTACAGGTGCGTGCCAGCCAATTAGCTAAACTATCAACTAGGTAAATGAGTACGTTTTCTTATAAGGCACTGCTGTTTTAAGTCATTCGCCTTTAAATTGAGCAATGGCATACAGGCGGGCTTGTTTGTGTTCTACCATCGGTACGGGGTAGTTAACATGAGCAAACTCGCCTTTTTCATTCAGTGCTTTGCGTAGTTTACTTTCATCGTGCAAAATTCTGGCAGGGATGTCTTTTAATTCTGGTAGCCATGTCTTAATAAAAACAGCCTCTTTGTCATGGGTCTTGGCTTGGCTAAATGGGTTCATGATGCGAAAGTAGGGCGCTGAATCTGTTCCTGTCGATGCACTCCATTGCCAACCGCCATTATTGGACGCAAAATCACCATCAATTAAATTTTGCATAAAATAGCGCTCACCCAAGCGCCAATCAATAAACAAGTCTTTGGTCAAAAACATCGCGGTGACCATGCGTAGACGATTGTGCATAAAGCCGGTTTGGTTTAAGCAGCGCATTGCCGCATCAATTAATGGAACACCGGTCATGCCGGTACACCATTTCTCAAAATCGTTACTATCATATGACCAATTTACTTTGCTATCGGTATCCTTTTTATAGGCCGCACCCTGAACAATATCGGGTCTATCAACAATCACATGACGATAAAAGTCACGCCAACCAAGCTCGCTTATCCAGCGCTCAATATCGGTTGAGCCATTAGATTTCAAGCTATTTTCTTGTAGCTTTGCCTCTGCTTGTTGGTAGCATAGACGTGGACTAATGGCACCAATGGTCAAATAGGCAGAGAGATGACTGGTACCTATTAACGCTGGCTGGTCACGCGTTAAGGTATATTCTTCAATATCCTCTTTAATAAAATAATGCAGTCTTTCGATAGCTGCTTGCTCGCCGGCAGGATAATCGGCACGTGCTATTTTTAATAAAGCATCTGCCTCACTGTCTGATAGTTGGTAATACGCTTTAAAGGCATCTAAAACCGCATGACGTATGTCATCTAGAGAGAGCGATAGGTTGTTCGCTTTAATATTTATGTCATTATTTGAGTGTTGTTGATTAATATCAAAAGAGTCGATTTCATAAAGGACTGGCGGGCTAATCTCTAAGGTTTGTAGCCATTTTTTATAAAAAGGGGTGAATACTTTGTACATCGTATCATCACCGGTTTTAATGGTGTCGGGCGGTAAGATACATTGGTCGTGATACTGCTTGAAATCGATGTTTAGCGCTGATAGCTTTTTGTTTACTTTAGCATCACGCTGTTGTTCGTTGAGCTCGTATTCATAATTACACACAACATGGGTGATCTTATTATCCACACAAAACTCAGTGAGCACCTCAGCACTATCTGCATAGCTATCGGCCTGCAATAGATGCAAGGTGATGCCAAGCTTGTTTGCTAAGTTGTCTTTGAGCTTGTTGACGGTGCGCATCATCAAGTCCACTTGTACAAGCGACATATGATGCTCAAGCCACTGCTTAGGCGTACAGATAAACACGGCATGCAAGCTTGCAGAATGCTGGCTGTCTGCATACTCTAAGGCTTGCTCGATTAACAAAGTTAACGCCGTATTATCATGCAGACGTAGGTCGCGCCGAAACCACATCAGTCCAGATATTTTATTTTCATCAGCCATGTGGTGCTCCTCAAAAAGTGTGATTTAATTGTTTGATTATGGCGCTATTTATTAATTTATGTCATATACTTTACGCACAGTCGTCGACTACCTAAAGGGTGATAGACGGTGCGTTAATCATGCTAAAAAGTATGATAGGATAAGTGATTAATAAAAACCATTTAATCACGTTACACGGTCAAACAGATTTAGCGAAGACGAGGGCATAATGCAGGTTAAGTTTTGCGGATTGACGCGAGTAGAGGACGTAAAGCAGGCGGTACATATTGGCGCGGATGCCTTAGGCTTTGTGTGTTACCCGCCCAGTCCTCGCGCAGTGACAGCCGCGCAGGCGAAAGATTTGATTCAGCATATCCCGGCCTTTGTGAGCGTGGTTGCCTTAGTGGTTAATATGAATAAAGACGAGGTCGTTGAACTGGCGAATACCGCTACTTTTGATGTGATTCAGTTTCATGGTGACGAGAGCCCAGAGCAGTGTCAATCGTTAGCCAAAGCGGTGAACAAACGCTGGATTAAAGCGTTACGCATTAATAAAGAGCAGGATACGCCTGACTCGATTCGTACCAAGATTGATGCGTTTGCGCAAGTCGGTGCTAGCAGTATTCTACTTGATGCCTATCATAAAGACGCGTATGGCGGCACAGGCGAGCGCTTTGATTGGTCGCTGATTCCGAATGATACCAGCTTACCGATTATTTTGGCGGGGGGATTAACTCCGCAAAATATAGGTGAGGTTATGAGTCAGAATTTACCGATACATGCCGTTGATGTGAGTGGTGGTATTGAGTCGGCAAAGGGTGTTAAGGATGCCGGTAAGATGGCAGCGTTTATTCGTTCGGTAAAAAGCAGTCGATGGCAAGATTAAACCATCCTGAGGTATGATAAAAACACAAATTAAACTCCACTATCCAAAAACTAACATATAACACTTTAATATTTCACTATTTATAGAGCGAAAACTACTATGACAACAACCTTTAATAATATTCCGCACAACGATGAAATAGACGATGAAGCTGTAGATTTTAACCAGTATCCAGATGCCAGTGGTCACTTTGGTATTCATGGCGGTCGCTTTGTGTCTGAGACACTAATGGCAGCTCTAGAAGAGCTTGAGACGCTGTATTATCAGGTCAAACAAGATCCTAAATTTTGGGAAGAGTACCATAATGATTTGGTGAATTATGTGGGTCGTCCAACGCCGCTTTATCATGCCAAGCGTCTGAGCGATGAGATTGGTGGCGCGCAGATTTATTTTAAGCGTGAAGATTTAAACCACACGGGTGCCCATAAAGTAAATAACACCATTGGTCAGGCATTATTGGCAAAAATGAGCGGTAAAAAACGTATTATTGCCGAAACTGGTGCCGGTCAACATGGTGTGGCGACCGCAACGATTGCAGCGCGTTTAGGGCTTGAATGTATCATTTATATGGGCGCTGATGATGTTGAGCGTCAGAAAATGAACGTCTACCGTATGCGTTTATTAGGTGCTAAAGTGGTACCTGTTGATTCTGGTTCACGTACGCTAAAAGACGCGATGAACGAAGCAATGCGTGACTGGGTGACCAATGTTGATACCACTTATTATATTATTGGTACGGTCGCAGGTCCGCATCCATATCCACTATTGGTGCGTGATTTCCAAGCCATTATTGGTAAAGAGGCACGTATTCAGCATTTAGAAAAAACCGGTAAGCTGCCAGATGCTTTAGTGGCCTGTGTTGGTGGCGGTTCAAACGCAATTGGTCTATTTTATGAGTTCTTAAATGATACCGATGTCAAAATGTATGGCGTAGAGGCGACCGGTGACGGTATTGAAACGGGTCGTCACTCTGCACCACTTGCGGCAGGCCGTGTAGGTGTATTGCATGGTAATCGCACTTACTTAATGGCTGATGATAATGGTCAAATCTTAGAGACGCATTCAATCTCGGCAGGTCTGGATTATCCAGGCGTTGGTCCTGAGCATAGCTTCTTAAAAGACATTGAGCGTGTGCAATATGTGGGCTGTACCGATAAAGAAGCGCTACATGGTTTCCATGAAGTGACCCGTAAAGAAGGTATTATCCCAGCGCTTGAGTCGTCTCACGCTGTAGCTTATGCGTTAGAGCTTGCAAAGAACATGAGCCCTGAGCAGACCATTATCGTCAATATGTCAGGTCGTGGTGATAAAGATCTGCATTCGGTGATGAAAGCTGAAGGTATCGAGCTTTAAGCTAAATGAAGCAGGTATAAACGCATAAACCAGAATTAATTAAACTGGGGCAGTATGATGTTATCCATTAATAATTGCCCCTATTAAAATTGTTATTTGAGGGAATATCATGACCCGAATTGAAACCACATTTAATACGCTACAACAACAGAAGAAAAAAGCCTTAATTCCGTATGTGATGGCTGGTGACCCAACGCCAGATAGCTTTGTGGGCTTATTGCACAGACTGGTTGAGCATGGCGCTGATATGATTGAAGTGGGTCTGCCATTTTCAGATCCGATGGCAGATGGTCCGACCGTTGCCTTAGCTGGCGAGCGTGCTTTAGCGGGCGGTACCAGTACTCGTAAAGCCATTGCTATGGTGAAAGAGTTTCGTAAAACCAATACCACTACGCCAATTATTCTAATGGGTTATTTAAATCCGATTGAAATTATTGGTTATGATGCCTTTATCGATATTTGCCAAGATGCCGGTGTGGATGGGGTATTGGTTGTTGACTTACCGCCAGCAGAGTCGGGCACATTTGTACAGCATCTGGCTGAGCATGATATGAATAAGATTTTCTTATTGTCACCAACAACGCTGCCTGAGCGCCGTAAGCAAGTGATGACGCACTGTGGTGGTTATATCTACTATGTGTCTTTAAAAGGGGTAACAGGCTCTGCTAGCCTAGATACCGCTGAGGTTGGCAAGCAGGTGCAAGCCATTAAAAGTGAAACTGACTTGCCAATCTGTGTTGGCTTCGGTATTCGCGATGGCAAGTCAGCCGCTGCAATCGGGCAGTTTGCCGATGGTGTGATTGTTGGCAGTGAGCTTGTGAAGCATTTCAAAGGCTTAGATAGCAGTTCAAGTGACGCGGATATCACAGCGGCTCAAGATAACATCATGAATAAGATGGATGAGCTACGTCAAGCCTTGGATAATTTACCTAACGCTTAGTTATTGTTTTCAAAACGATTGCTAGCGTAATTTTAAAGCACATCTTCTAAGTCCTACTAACAGTAACATAAGTAGATTAAGCTATGGCTAAAAATAACAATGAGACGGGCGGAAAAGTAGACAAGCCGGCCTCCATTCAAACGGACCCAAAGTGTGATACTTGGCTAAGTCGTCCGGTCCCTAAGGTGCAGAGACATAGCTTACCGCAGCTATCTGCGGTAGAGACTGAGCCGTCGACACAGTGTCCGCAGTGCCACTCGATGACTACCAACACCGCACTGATTTTTAATAGTTATGTCTGTCCGCATTGTGATTATCATTTGGCAATGACAGCGCGCGAACGTTTGTCTGGCTTTTTAGACCAGATAGATGCTGAGCTCGGTCAAGAATTTAGTAGTGGCGATCCACTACAGTTTGTGGATAGCAAACCCTATCCACAGCGTTTACAGCAAATGCAGGATAAGACAGGCGAGACAGAAGCTCTTATTGTGCTGCAAGGCAAGCTGCGCGATATGGATGTGGTCACCTGTGCGTTTGATTTTAGGTTTATGGGCGGATCGATGGGTTCAGTGGTTGGCGATCGTTTTGTTGCCGCTGCTGAAGCTGCGCTTGAGAAGAAGATACCGCTTATTTGCTTTGCGGCCTCAGGCGGTGCCCGTATGCAGGAAGGCTTATTATCGTTGATGCAAATGGCGCGTACTGGCGCTGCAATTGAACGTCTGCGTTTGGCCGGCGTGCCTTATATTGTGGTACTGACCAATCCGGTTTATGGCGGAGTGACAGCTTCACTGGCGATGCTTGGTGATATTCATATTGCTGAGCCAAAGGCGATGATTGGCTTTGCAGGCAAGCGCGTCATTGAGCAAACGGTACGTGAGACGCTAGAAGAGCCATTCCAACGTGCGGAATATCTACTTGAGCATGGGGTTATCGATCAAGTGGTTCACCGTCATCAATTAAATGATACCGTGTATCGTTTGCTTGCAAAGCTGATGCATTATTAATCCGTACCACTGAGCAGCTTATATAGCGAAATAATATATTTATAAGTAATCTTATGCGGTGACTTATTCCTGTTATCTTAGTCGAGATTTTTTGTGACCAACAATACCTTTTTAGCCCCTGAAACTGCGCCAACTCAATCAAGCTCTTTGTCAGAGTGGATTGATTATATGCAGCAAATTCATGTCTCTGCCATCGATATGGGATTATCCCGTGTTATGCCAGTGGCAAATCATTTGGGCTTGGTTCAATCTGCCAAAGATGATGCGTTTGTATTTACCGTCGCGGGTACCAATGGTAAGGGCTCTACCACAGCGGTTATTAGCGCTATTTGTCAGCAGGCAGGTTATAAAACGGCACTGTATCAATCACCGCATTTGATTGATTTTAATGAGCGTGTTCGTATTGATGGTCAGCCGGTAGGTGATCAAACCTTAATCGATGCTTTTTATCAAGTCGAGCAGGCCCGCTTAGCGTGCGAATTGACCTTGTCATTTTTTGAGATGACTACATTGGCTGCAATGCTAATATTTGCTCAAGCGGATTGCGATGTTTGGGTACTGGAAGTAGGTCTTGGTGGGCGCCTAGATGTGGTGAATATCATTGATCCAGATTTGGCAGTGATTACCAACATCAGTATTGATCATGTCGATTGGCTGGGTGATACGCGTGATAAAATTGGTTATGAAAAAGCCGGTATTTTGCGACAGGGTATGCCACTTATCTATGGTGAAACGGATATGCCGGATTCGGTAAAACAGAAAATCAAGGCGCTTGATTGTCCGTATTTTCAAGTGGGCATAGATTACGATTATACTGAGCAAGAGTCGCAGTGGCAGTTTAGCAGTGCGCAGGTCACGATGCAGCTGCCTAAGCCAGCATTGTCTTTGACCAATACTACCAATGCAGTTGCTGCGGTATTAGCAAGCAAGTTAAATATTACCCAATCGCATATTAAAGTAGCATTATCGCAAGTTAAATTAGCGGGTCGCTTTGATAATAGGCAGTTATCAAATCGTCATTGGTTGTTTGATGTGGCGCATAACGAGTGCGGAATGACCTTTTTACTTAGCCAATTCATCCCTTTATGGCAGCAACATAAACAGGCGTATCCGGATGCAAAACTGCACTTGCTGTTCTCTATGCTGGCCGATAAAGACATCGCACAAGTAGTGACGCTATTAACCGACTCAAAGCTGCCGATTGCAGCGTGGCATATCGCAGAGATTAACCATCCAAGAGCCGCCAGTACTCAACAGTTAAAACAAATATTAGAGCAACATCAGCAAACTAATGTCACCGCCTATGAATCCTTACCGGTAGCTGGTTTAGGTGTCGTAGAGAGTACGGCGACTGAGGATTTAATTTTAGTCTGTGGCTCATTCCATACTATTGGTGAGGTTTTGCCTGCATTACAATAGCTCTAACCAAAAGTTATGCTCATTTCCCTTTTATAATAGACCGTCGAAAAAGTAGCCTATTTATGTTGTTTTTGCCGTACAGCTTTGCCAAAAGACATCAGCTCTTATTATTGCCTTCCGCCGACTCGACGGCTGCTTCAACACTCTTACTCACTGAAGAGACGCCTATTAATGCGATTAATGAAGCCATTCATTTTGCAGTAAGTCAGGGCAGTAACCAGCCTCCAGAACTGCAAAACGTGAGTCAAGAGGAATTTGAGAAACGTATGACTGCAGCGTATGCAGGGAATACTGGGGAGTCTCAACATATTGCTGCGGGCTTAGAGGATCATCCAGATTTAGTGAGCTTAGCAGACAGTGTGCCTGAGACTGAGGATTTGATGGACAGTCAAGACGATGCGCCCATCATCCGCCTAATTAATGCGCTGCTATCCGAAGCCATTCGGCTAAATGCCTCTGATATCCATATCGAAACTTTTGAAAAAAGGTTATCGGTTCGCTTTAGGGTTGATGGGGAGCTCAAAGAGATTGTCAGTCCTAAACGTCAACTCGCGCCTTTATTGGTGTCGCGTATCAAAGTGATGGCAAAGTTAGACATTGCTGAAAAGCGAGTGCCTCAAGATGGACGCATTAGCTTAAGGCTTGCCGGCCGTGAAGTTGATGTGCGTGTCTCGACGCTACCGTCAAGCTTTGGTGAGCGTGTGGTGATGCGTTTGCTTGATAAGCAGGCAGGTCGCTTGAATATGACTTATCTTGGTTTGGATGATAAAGATTATGAGCAGCTAAAAAAACTGATTCATCGTCCGCATGGCATTATTCTGGTCACAGGTCCAACCGGTTCTGGTAAAACCACAACCCTTTATGCTGCTTTGACCGATTTAAACGATCAAACACGTAATATTCTGACTGCAGAAGATCCGATTGAATTTCAGCTTGACGGTATTGGTCAAACTCAGGTTAATACCAAGGTGGATATGACCTTCGCGCGCAGTTTGCGGGCTATGCTGCGTCAAGATCCCGATGTGGTCATGGTGGGGGAAATACGTGATTTAGAAACCGCAGAGATTGCGGTCCAAGCGTCGCTGACCGGTCACTTAGTATTATCCACACTCCATACTAATACGGCCATTGGTGCGGTAACTCGCCTGCAAGATATGGGCGTGGAGCCGTTTTTATTGGCTTCATCCTTAATCGGTGTTGTCGCTCAGCGTTTGGTGCGCACGCTCTGCTCAAACTGTCATGAGTGGAAAGATGCAGATGCTGTACAATCGCAGCTGTTTGATGAATTTCGAAAAGATAATGCCAGTCTTTGTGTGCAAACAGAGGCATTAAGGTTACCAGTGCCCGTTGGTTGTGATGTCTGTAATCAATCTGGGTTTAAAGGTCGGACGGCAATTTATGAAGTGATACCCGTTGATGATACTTTACGCCGTATGATTCATGGCGGTACAGCAGAATATAAGCTAGAAGACTATGCGCGCCAGTTAACGCCATCCATTCGCGCGGATGGTCTTAGAAAGGTTTTGGCAGGCAAAACCACCTTAGAAGAAGTATTAAGAGTGACCAAAGAAGCATCGGTCAATATTGATATTGTCTCTTAATCTGTCATAAAATCGCTATAAGTATGATGTAGACTATTAATTTAAATAAATTGTATGTTGCGACAAATTAACTTATATTAGGTCATATCTGTTGTTATAATGTATGAAAATTGCAAGAATTTGTTTTAAGTTTTCATGAATTATCAACGCTAAAAAAAGTGGTTATCAATATAAAAATAACAGTTATTACCTTCTCAATAGTAACCCAAACAGTGCATCAACCATTAATCAATAAGTTCATACATTATGATGTTTAGCAAAAGTAATCAAAAAATAAATAACCACAAACAGCGTTATAAAAATAAACTGTTAACTGCTTTATTGCTGCTTACTGGTGTTGGATTATCTGCTCACGCCAATACGCCAATCACTGATATCCAGATCAACTCGCTTATCTCTCAAGCGATTCAAACGCATCCCTTGGTTCGTTCTGCTAAAGCAGAGCAACAAGCAACGACTGAAGGTATTAACGCGGCCAAGCTTAATTTGTTACCAGAGCCAAGCGCAGCAACCTCTTATAACTCAGACAATAATATCGTCTCCGAGGTCGGACTACGCCAAGCGTTATGGACTGGTGGTCGACTAACGGCCAACGTTAACCAAGCTATCTTTGATGACAAAGCAGCGGTTGAAAATATTTACGAGCAGCAAAACCAAGTTGCTAAGACCACTATTGAAGCATGGCGAACCTATATCACAGCCGTTGCTCAACAACGTGTTTATCTTGAAAACCTTGAACAGCTTAATGACTTTGAGGCGATGATGCAGCGCCGCGTTAAACAAGGGGTATCCGCACGTATTGAGTTAGATTTAGTAACCAACCGTATTCTACAAGAGCAAAATGCTTATGAAGCGGCCGTTGAACAGCAAAGAATTGCAGCGGCACGTTTAGAGCAAATCGTTGGTCGTCCTATTTCTGAGGGCAGTGCTTATAATGTGCCTCAGCTTAAAGTATTAGTCGATCAAGCCAAAACCTCAGCCATTGGATTTGAAGAGATGGCCTTTAACCAAGCCAGTTTCTATAACCCTTCTGTGGTAAAAGGCTACTTTCAGGCAGAGTCTGCAAAGCAAGAAGTAAAAGCACAGAATGCCTCCAAATACCCCACCGTTTTTGCTGAATACAAACACACCTATGATCATGATACCAATGAAGATGACGGTAGATTTTATGTGGGTCTAAACTATCAGCCGGGTGCTGGTTTTTCAAATCTTGCATTAACCCGTGCCTCAGAAGCACGTGTCAATAGTTTGCTGCAAAACCAAGAAGCGTCACGCCGTGAGGTGATGGAAAATATTCAAGTTGAATATCAACGCTTCTCTAGTGCTAAGAATCGAGAGTTGTCATTAGTGGCAGCAGTTGCCGGAGCCCAAATCGTGGTTAACTCTTATCGTCGCCAGTTTATCGCTGGCCGTAAGACTTGGCTTGAAGTACTAAACGCGGTTCGTGAACTTAGCGATTATCAAATCCGCCTGGTGCAAACACGTTCAGATATTTTAGCTGCCTTTTATAACCTACAAGTTGATTTCGGTTTAATGCCATGGCAGACCTTTGCACATAACCGTGAACCGGTTAAAGAGTTTAGCCCAATGGATCCGGTGAGAGAGTGGATCCAGACGCAAAAGGTAAATTCTGACAGTCAGAAGCTTGGTTATGGTCAAAGACCGTCAAATATTCCAGACAGTTTTGAGGACAGCTACATTTCTGTGAATCTACCAGCTTCTACTCAGCAGCAATTAGATAATGGGGACGTTATCGTTATTACTGAAGATCAGATTGGGTCTATGAATAGAGCTACTCAGATTGACGGTGAGCCTCAACTTAATAATGAATCTCAGGAAGATGATCAGTCTCATACTGATAATGAGCCTAGCCAATAAGTAGCTTTATCGTTTAAGCAGTATCGCGGTTAGTAAATAATTTAAATAATAAACCGTTAAATGAATCATTTTACTGTACTGACTAAGCGCTGCTTTATCGTCATCTTAATTAATACTGTAATAATAATTTTTAATAAGTAGTCATTCATGAGTAATCATCAAGCGTCATCAGATAATTTAGAGTCGGAAAATGCAGGGTTTAATGGAGATTTAGTCCCAAATTCTGACAACCTAACTACCGCACAATCGTTAGCCGATGCGCTCAGACACTTGCTTAGTCAGCAAGGCTATCCCATTGATAATATTCGTCTGCAAGATATTATCCGTAAACACGATACCCAAGCGGCAGTAAACCAAGGGCGTGGTATTAATACGCTTGGCGGTATTATTGAGGTGTTAAACGGATTGGGTATTAATGAGGCCCCTGAAATCCTCAAACAGCCTGATGCCGCCTTCCTACCATTATTGGCTTATCATCCAAGATTCGGATGGGGTATTGTTGATGGACAGACACCGCAAGGCAACTGGAACTTACGCCAAGAAACAACCAACCATGTGGTACTGGCAAGTGATTTAACTTTAGTGCTGCGTTTGCGTCTAAAAGAAAACCATATCAAAACACGCAATGCCTCATTTACCACGCTGCTAAAGACGGATTTAAAAAGTTATAAAGGTGTTATTGTTGAGGCAGTGGTTGCCTCTTTTCTGATTAATTTCTTAGCACTGGCGGTATCTTTATTCTCACTACAGGTTTATGACCGAGTTATTCCTACGCGAGGGGTAAGCACATTAATCATCCTAGCCAGTGGTGTGGCGTTATTTATTCTGTTCGAAGCGTTTATGAAATTCGCTCGCTCAAGAATCATGGATAAAGTTGTCGTCGGGTTGGATCAGTACTTATCTCGTGAAGTGTTCCAGCGTTTGCTCAGAGTCCGAATTGACCAAATGCCTGGCTCAGTGGGCTCGATGGCTGCACAGTTACGTGGTTATGAGCAAGTACGAAGCTTCTTTACTGCCAGTACCTTGTTCGCTCTGGTCGATATCCCAATGACGATTATTTTCTTGTCTATTATTGCCTATATCGGCTCACCACTAGTCGCGTTAGTGCCAATTGTAGCAGCGACGATTGCTATTATCATGGGCTTATCAGCACGAAAACGCATCGATGAGATTGCGGCAACGGGTGCATCAGCATCTTATTATAAAACTGGTCTGTTAGTTGAAACCGTTGAAGGCGTGGAAACCATCAAAGCAGGCGCAGGTAGCTGGAAGTTCCTATCACGTTGGCTTGATGTGATGAATATCACCATCAAAAATGACTTGGACATGAAGCATGCCAACGATAACTTAAGCTACTTTACCCAGATGCTACAGCAGACCAGTTATGTCGGTATTGTTATCATGGGTGCATTTGTGGTGATGAGTGGCGATATGACTATGGGTGGTTTGATTGCCTGTTCGATTTTAGGTGGCCGTGTTCTTGCCCCTGTAATGTCCATTCCCAACTTATTGGTTCAATATTCTCATGCCAAAGCTGCCAAGAGTATGATTGAAGGTATCTTCGCGCTTGAGCAAGACAACCACGGCGTAAACTACCCATTATCACCGACCAAAATTAGAGGTCATTATCAATGTGATAACTTGATATTTAATTATTTAGGTAATGACCGCCCTGCGGTAACCGTTAAAAAGTTAGTTATCCAGCCAGGTGAGCGTATTGCTATCTTGGGCCCGATTGGTTCGGGTAAATCAACCTTACTAAAACTGTTATCAGGTTTGTATGCACCAACCTCTGGGCGTTTGTTATTAGATGGTCTTGATATTCAGCAAATCAGTCGTGAGTCTTTGAGTGAACAGGTCGGCTATCTGCAACAAGATCATCGTTTATTCCAAGGGACTTTACGTGAAAACTTACTGATTGGTTTAGCAGCACCGAATGATGATGTGCTACATGAAGCGATGCAAAAAACAGGGCTAATCAACCTAGTTGCAAACCATTCAAGCGGTCTAGACCTGCCAATTAGTGAGGGTGGTCGAGGGCTATCTGGTGGTCAAAAGCAGTTAGTTGCCTTTACTCGATTGTTATTAACCAAACCGTCAGTGATGCTCATTGATGAGCCAACGGCCTCTATGGATAACCGTCAAGAGCAGCGCTGTCTGCAAGTATTGCATCAGGAATTACAACATGGCCAAACCTTGGTTGTCTCAACTCATAAAACCGCACTGCTTGATTTGGTTGATCGTATTATTATTATGGACAATCATCAAATTGTTATGGATGGTCCAAAAGAGGCAGTACTTAAGCAACTGATGCAAAATGAGCAAGCCAAGCGTCAAGGTGGGCCTGATAAAATAGCGCAGCAAAACGCCAATCGTCCAGCAATTCAGACCAATCCCGATGCGCCGAATAACCATCCGAACGGCTCAGGTGGACCAAATGGTTCTGGCGGTCCAGCACAACCCAATAATCCCGTTGCCCCGCAAACATCTAAACCAAACATTAGTCAGGCAACCAATCAGAATAATAAGCCGGCTGTACCATCAGCTAAAAAGCCAAAGATTATTATTCAACCTGAGTCTGAAAACAGTCAATCAGCGACCAATCCCAGCACTCAGTCAGAGCCAAAAAAAACGGACTCGGTAAATAGTACACCTAAGAGCAAGCCAAGTATTCCCAATAGCATTGTTATTAAACCCAAACCAGAAGAGAAATAGGCATGTCTGAATATCAATATACACCCACCAAGCCTAAGATTGGCCGTGCTCGTCTCAGCATCTGGATTGCACTTATCGGTATTACAATACTTCTGGTGTGGTCTTACTTTGCAACGATTGATCAGGTAACTCGAGCGAAGGCGACGGTTATTGCGAGCGCACGTACGCAGGAAGTACAAGCATCCGAAGGTGGCGTCTTAACTGACATACTGGTCTCTGAAGGTGACGATGTTAAAAAAGGGCAGTTGTTAGTTATTCTTGAGGAAGAACGAGCGCAAGCCGCTTATGACAACTCAGCAACCAAATCAGCAGCCCTAGAGGCCAAACTAGCGCGTCTACAAGCAGAAATCTTTGATCGACCGCTGATATTCCCTGATAGTGTCGCTAAGTATCCTGAATATGTCGAGAACCAAACTCAGCTTTATAATCGCCGTAAACAAGCGATTAATGAAGAAGTATCTTCTCTTGAGCAAATGCTTGTGCTGGCCAAAAAAGAGCTTAACATGAACGAGCCTTTGCTAGAGTATGGTGATGTCAGTCAAGCCGATGTTATCAAGTTGCGTAGACAGGTTGCAGATATCGAAGCGCAAATTAATAACAAGCGTAATAAGTATTTCGAAGAAGCGCAGGCTGAGATGACAAAAGCTCAAGAAGAGTTAGATAGTGAGCTTGAGCAGTTACGTGATCGCAGTCAAGTTTTAGAAGAAAAGCGTCTGTTATCGCCTCAAGATGGTAAAGTGAATAATATTAATATTACTACCATCGGCGGCGTGGTTAAGCCAGGCGAGGTCATTATGGAGCTACTACCGACCAGTAGTGATCTAATCGTAGAAGCCAAAGTAACACCTGCTGATATTGCGTATGTGAAAGAAGGTCAGGCTGCATCGGTTAAGCTAGATGCTTATGACTATTCTATTTTTGGTGCAATGAATGGCACAGTGACTTATATCAGCCCTGACACACTTATGGAGAAAACACCAAAAGGTGAAGAGCCTTATTACCGTGTGCTTATCAAAATTGGTGAAGCTGAATTTGCAGGTCGTGGTGATGAAATTGTTATTAAACCTGGTATGACGGCTAGCGTTGACATTAAAGCAATGGAGCGTACTGTATTGTCATACTTAACCAAACCGATTACTAAGACCTTATCTGAAGGTCTCGGTGAGCGTTAATCAATAATAATAACATTATGAGGTGGGTGGGTATTGGGACAGTTTCGCATAACCAAATAAGCGTTTGAACTGAATTTGGTTTTTTGAAAAAAGTGTTTGACACTCTATGTGAAATGTATATAATACACATCCACAGTAAGGGAGCTTAGCAGTAATTAGCTTGTTTCTTTTATTGGTATTTAGACCTATAATAATTGCTAATGCAATTGATTTAGGGTGATTAGCTCAGTTGGTAGAGCGTCTGCCTTACACGCAGAATGTCGGCGGTTCGAATCCGTCATCACCCACCACTCATTTTAGAGAGTGGTTAAATATTCTAAAGCGACCTAAGCAGCGGTAGTTCAGTTGGTTAGAATACCGGCCTGTCACGCCGGGGGTCGCGGGTTCGAGTCCCGTCCGCTGCGCCATATTTAAAACCTTATAAGTCAATATTGGCTTAACGGTTTCAACCTCGAACTTATACTAGTTTGGGGTTTTTTTATGTCTGTCGATTCTCCGCTCATATTCTACACTAAGTCATACTATCTAACCTTCCTTTATAAACTTCTAAGAGAAATCTCATACCTTTCCTCTAGTTTTAAGCAGACTAAACTTATTATGTGTACTCCTTAAACAAGTATTAATTAAAATAATCAGTGCGCTAAAAACGCAGCAATATTTAGATAAGTAAGTACTCCTTTCCATTTAGTTACTTTTAATTTCTTTAAGTAATGTTTATTTAAATGTACTTATCAGTTTTAATAAGTCATTGTAATTACTATACATTTGAGTACTATATAAAAAAGGTTTGTAATAGAGCCTCAGTATATTTCTGATATTGTATAAATAATTCTCATTATCTTATGATTTCATCATTTTAAAACAATAATGATTTACTTTCTTTGCTGACCTAGGTTTATTCAAACCTTTAACCATCTATCAACTTTTGTAATTATTACACTATCAACATAATTTCATCTTCATCTCACAATTAATAGAGAAAAACCAAATGAAACTCAAAACACTCGCATTATCGTCTTTATTTGCAGCTATTACTTTAAGTGGCTGCCAATCATTACCTGACTTTAATAATTCACATAACTCAGCGTCAGCTACAAACGCTTCTTCTGATGGAAGCAGTAGCCGACAAGTTAATAATGTGCGTTGGGAGAAAAAAGGGGCGAATTTTACGGTTCCTAATAATACGGATTTAGAAGAAAATCAAAGCCGCATTGTCGTTTTTCGTCAAGCAAATCCATCAGCAAATGTAAGTGAAGACTATCAAGGCAGTATCAATGTTGGTATTGATGATCGCTTCCAAACGAGTTTGCAGCCTGGTCAGTATTCTCAATCAATTGTATGTACTGGTCAGCATAACCTAAGTACAGAAATAACCAGTACTAAGACAAACTTCCTAAATAATGTTGCTTCAATAAAGCTTCTAGAGCCAAAGCAAACCTATTATTATGAAGTAACAGTTGACGAACAGCATAATCTGCCTGTTGCACGTGCTCTTGATGACTCGACAGCGATTAATTTATTGCAAAACTCTCCTGAACAGACTCATCAAATCAGTCGAGTAGTGGCGAATGACTGTCATCCAATCGTTCAACCTCAGCAAAAGCCTGTACAAGTAGAAGATGAACCTATCGTTGTTAATCAGCCTATCAAGTTAGATGTCTTATTCGACTTTGATAGCGCAAATATTCGCTCTACCTATTCTCAAAAACTCCAAGCAGTTGCTGATTATATGAAACAAAATTCAGAGGTAACTGCTGTCTTAGAAGGTCATACCGATAGTAAGGGTGCAGCTTCTTATAATCAAAAGCTATCCCAACAGCGCGCTGATGCGGTGAAAAATATGCTTGTTAATCAATATGGAATTAGCAGTCAACGTTTAACGACTCAAGGCTATGGTGAATCGCAGCCGGTAGCAAGCAATGACACTGATGAAGGCCGTCAAAGCAATCGACGCGTCGTTGCTATCATTAGTCAATAATTTTATCGACTTTCTCTTATCTAAAATTTAATTATATAAATACAAAGGTTCTTATGAAAAATATCATCGTAAAAGTAAACAATGCCACACAAACTATCGCCGAACATGTTGTTGTCACCCAAGACGGCAAGCCAACCGTTATTCGCGCAGTCCAAAATGCAAACTATGAGTTGTTTGACAAAGCAATAGGCCGTGCACCGAATCATATCGTTACCAAGCGTGTAGGTGATGATTTACATGTTTCTATGGAAGATGAGGGCGATAGTAGTGATTTAATTATTGAAGGTTTTTATGAATATCCTCAAAGCGCTTTAATTGGTATCGCAGAGGATGGTGGTTACTATTACTATATTCCAGATTCTGGAGAAGTAGCCGATTATGTTACTGAATTAGAAGTTGGAAATCTTGAGGGCCAGGCATTAGGTGGTGAGCACCAAGTTACGCCTTGGTGGGTTAATGCAGGTAATGTAGAAGGTTTTAATGCCTTGCCATGGCTTGTTGGTCTAGCAGGTATCGGTATCGTAGGCGCTGCTATAGCAAACAAGGATGATGACAATGACAATACGCCGTCTACTAACTCTAATAATGATCTGAGCGTTGCAAAAGACTTAGTTGCTAAAGCCGAAGCGAGTGAAGACGCTGCCCAAGCGGCACTAGACAAAGCCAAAGAAGACGGTCTAATCACCCCAGAAGAAGTGGCTACCATTGAAGAGGCCAACGATCAAGTTGCCCATGACAAAGCCGCGGCGCAAGCAGCCGTTGACGCACTACCAGCAAGTGACGACAAAACGGATCTTGCTAACCGAGCGGACGCTGTTGAGCCTGTTGCCGTACCTGCTGTCAATGACGCTAACAGCAATGGTCAAAAAGATACTGAAGAAGATGCTGCCGCCTTAGTTAAAGCCGCTGAGGACTTAGTGGCTAAAGCCGAAGCGAGTGAAGACGCTGCCCAAGCGGCACTAGACAAAGCCAAAGAAGACGGTCTAATCACCCCTGCAGAAGAAGCGGCGATTGTTGCGGCCAATGATAAAGTTGTTGCAGCGAAAGAAAAAGCAACCGCTGCCGTTGAAAGCCTACCTGCAAGTGAAGATAAAACAGAGCTTGCTAACCGTGCAGACGCTGTTGAGCCTGTGGTTGTTCCTGCGGTCAATGACGCTAATAGCAATGGCATAGATGACGTAAAAGATGATGATGCAGCCGTACTAGAAGCAGCCACTGACTTAGTTAAAGAAGCAGAAGCGGCAGAAGAAGCAGCTCAAGCTGAGCTTGATAAAGCCAACGAAGATGACCTAATCACCCCTGCAGAAGAAGCGGCGATTGTTGCGGCCAATGATAAAGTTGTTGCAGCGAAAGAAAAAGCAACCGCTGCCGTTGAAAGCCTACCTGCAAGTGAAGATAAAACAGAGCTTGCTAACCGTGCAGACGTTGTTGAGCCTGTGGTTGTTCCTGAGACATCTGACACCACACCACCTGCGACTCCAATCGTTGATGCCAATGACGACGGTTCAGTGACGGTCACCCCAGCGGATGATGCCACTAACGCCACCATCTCTTACACCGACGAAGCGGGTAACCCACAAACGGTTGAGCTTGTCAAAGATCCCGCAACCGGAGAGTGGGCGCCAGCTGATGGCACCACACTGCCAGAAGGCGTGAGTGTTGACCCAGCCACAGGTGAAACCGCCCTACCAGCAGACGCTGTCAAAGATGGTACGCCAGTGAACGCGACCAACAGTGATGACGCCGGTAACGAATCGACTGGCGAAGCCACCTCAGGTAGCGACACGCCAGTGGACACCACACC
>NZ_JBXYJF010000022.1:0-55441 GCF_057396245.1 Psychrobacter sp. CX16 | reverse complement strand
AGATGAGCTAAGAGTGCTCGTTGATGAGTCGGTTTATATTTATAATCATATGAGACCGCATTTAAGTTTGAATATGAGAACGCCTTTCGAGTTTCATCAAAGTTATGGGTGTTCTGCATAGAAAAAACCAGATACACGGGGTATCTGGCTTGTTTTAAATCATCAACCTATTTTAGGACGAGACATTTAAACAGCGATACTATGGTGTCATTTAATCAAAAGTCGGTAATCAGAAGTTAGAAAACAGAATTTAAAACAGAAGATAGGTAGGAGACGGTATGGCACACAAGAAAAAGAACGTCCGTAAAAAAGAATGTCCCATCTGCCAGCGTGAATTTAGCTGGAGCAAAAAGCTTGATAAAAACTGGGATAGTATGGTCTATTGTTCGGATAGATGCCGACGGGTGAAAACCTATGAGGGTGTTGAGAAGCCAGATTAGGGGTGTATAGTAGACAAATAAACCTAAAAAAATTTGCCGCGAAATATGCGACAACTTAAACGCTTAAAGACCATTAAATACTAGCCAATCAATCCTTGCCTCTATCTTGACGCACAAAGAAGTTTGCCACCAGCGCACCACTAAAGTTATGCCAAACGCTAAATAGCGCACTTGGTAGGCTAGCCGCAGGATTAAAGTAAGTGGCTGCTAGTGCCGCGCCAAGTCCAGAATTTTGCATACCCACTTCTACCATAATAGCGCGTCTTTGCGCTTCGCTAAAGCCACTTATGCGTGCGATCAAATAGCCTAAGGCGTAACCAATACAGTTATGCAGTGCCACTACAATAAAGACCAAAACGCCGCTGGTTAAGATCGTGTCTCTAGACACCGCTACTACTGCAGCAATAATTATCGCAATACCAACGACTGACACTGTTGGCAAGATATCATTTGCCATTTTAGCCTTGTTACCCAGTAACTTATGAAACAATAACCCCAGTATTATTGGAATAATAACCATCTTAGTGATAGATATCATCATGCTGGCTAGCTCTATCTCGATCAATTGTCCAGCAAAGATTTTAAGTAAAATAGGGGTAAGTATCGGGGCTAGCAGAGTAGAGATTGAAGTAATAGAGACGCTTAAAGCCACATCGCCCTTCGCCAAAAAGGTAATGACATTACTCGACGTACCCCCTGGACAACAACCGACCAGTATCACACCAACGGCAATTAAAGGGTCGAGATTAAAAGCGATGGTTAATAGATATGCGATTAACGGCATTAAAGTAAACTGAGCCAATAAGCCAACCAATACCAGCTTAGGACGCTTAACTATTTCAACGAAGTCGTCTGTCTTAAGCGTCGTTCCCATACCAAACATAATTATGCCCAAAATTGGCACTATGAATTTGGCTAATGATGCAAAAAACTCAGGGAATATAAAACCTAACACAGCACTAACCAGCGCCCATATTGCAAAGGTTTTCCCTATCCACTGCGAGGCTGCGGCAATTTTACTCAAAATCGACTCCTTTCAAAGTATCAGTCATTATTTTAATCATCGTCTCGTTAAAGATAGATAAAATTACCATATATTCAAAGCATAAGTCATAAAATATAGTTATATACAAAGTGAAGGTTAGCTTATTAGTTGCATACAGAGTAGATTTATTTGTTAAGCTATAGCAAAACAATAAAGTACTTATCCCAAAATGCCTAAAATGGTTTTAATCTCAATTCGTTTGTCAGGAATACAACGCTTGCATACTTCGCGATAGTTCAATTTTTACTCAGTAACTCAACAAAATCTCCTCGCTTAATAGGTCTAAATAGCCGCATAACCAGAGATAAAGTATGCCCTTTAAAAAAACCTCATCAAACATCAAACCGAATAAAAAGTTAAATAAAAGCAAGACTAAAACGTTTAACTATAAAAAAAAGACCCTCTTTGATTTCAAAAATAAAACATCATTTAAACCATGGTCTAATTCTTTATCTCAATCGCTATCTCAATCGTTATCTCAATCACTATCAAGTCGCTGGTCTAAAAAGGGTCAGGTTGCTAGCGATTTAAACGGCAATCACTTAAAAGCGATTAGCCAAAAGTCAAACGTTAAGCCTCAATCGTTTTTGTTAATTGTTATGGTTATTTTTGCGTCGTCGGGAATGGTATACAAGGCTTATGCTGACTGCGACTGTTTAATAACAGACGATAGAACGGCTGAACCGTTAGACACCCAAAGCAAGTTAAATATACAGGGCAATAACGGTGAAAAGGTTCACAACGAAGTATACGCATCAATACAAAAATATGCTGAGAAGGATCCCGTCCTTGTTCAACAGCACGTGGCGACCCAGCAAATATTTCATTCAGACACAACCACCGATGTTGATACAGGTGTCGCAACCTTTACAAAGCTTGCCAATGAAGGCGATGTGGGTATGCAATTTGCCCTTGGCATGATGTACAAAACGGGTAGTGGGGTCGAGCAAGACTATGACAAAGCACTACACTGGTTTAACAAAGCTGCCAATGAAGGCGATGCAGGCGCGCAACATTTCCTCGGCGTGATGTATCAAGAAGGGGAAGGCGTACCTCAAGACTATAGTAAGGCAAGGGAGTGGTACTACAAAGCGGCTATACAAAACGAAGGCATCTCTTTATACAACCTTGGTTTGATGTATTTAAACGGTGAAGGGGTCGCCCAGAATTATGACCATGCTATTGACTGGTTTGAAAAATCAGACAGCGTAGGTTATGTCGGTGCCCAATATAAATTAGGTGAGTTATATGAGCAAGGACTAGGCGTCCCTCAAAATTATGAGACGGCTATTCGCTATTATCAAAAAGCTGCCGATGATGACTACCCAGAAGCCGTCTACAGATTAGCTGAAATGCATGAGAAGGGTATTGGCGTCGCGCAGGATTATACCCTTGCCAAAAAGATGTATCAGCAAACGTGCGATATTCAATATGAAGCAGGATGCGCCAAGGTTGAAGCATTGGTAAATAAGGGATATTAGCGCTCTATTTATCTAATACCTTTTCTATAAAATACCCTATCCTTTTTAAGCTCGGTCAGGCTTACTGAACCTACTATTTGTAGGGTTTGATTTGTTTCGTTGGTAAAGGCCTACCTCGATAGGTTAATTTCTAGATTTGGCATAACTGGTTATGTAGCTAATCCTGCTATCCGCTACTATCAGGGCTGAACCGCACCTAAGGCAAGGTTCTATAACTGTTTAGCTGTCTGGTTTGCTCTTATAAATGGATAAAAAAATGGTGCGCGAGGCGCACCCTACATAAACTCTATTCGATTTGCTCCTAATTATCACTTTTTTTGAAAAAGTGTACGTTAGCCCTGCGTTATGTATATAATTAATCTTATTAAATTTGCTAAAAATTGAGGGTTTCTATGGGTTTATATATAATAATATTGTTAGTATCACTAGTAGTAGTTTGCTTTGTAACATACATGGTTTGTATAGCATTAGATAAATTTATCCCAATATTTAGCTTTTTATCCCCTTTAATTGCTGGCATTGTAATACCTATCTATGCACTATTATACGCATATATATACCAACTATTTGTATCATTACCTGAGAATCCTTATTCATATAGTAATTACGGCTTGGTGGGTTTTTCTATACTTCTTGTCCTTATGGGATTTACTGATAATAATACAAGAACAACAAAATCCGGAAAAGCTGATAAACGTTTCAAAGAGCAGTATGATAGTGAGGGGATGGCGGTAAGCCTATGGTGCTTTGTTGCAGGACTTTGTAGTTTAGGAGTTTCTTATGGAATTAATACATATTTAGATGGTTTAGGGGTTATTTTAAGTTAATATTTCACTTTTATTTAAATTTGTAAATTATTATTTAAGATTATTTAAAATTTTAATTTTTTATCTACTGTGCTTTAATCAAAGTTTTAATGTTAAGCCAAGTTACAAGCAATATGACAATTATAGTTCCAACTACATATTCATAATAAAATCTCTTGATTATCAAGATCTCTAAGTAACTATAATAAATTCAAAGCTTTCGATTTTAGTCAATTAATAGGGAAATACCCCTAAATTTAAAACACTAGATAAGTAGAACTAAGCTGCCATATTAAGTTTCTAAATCGGCGTAAAGCCACCATTACCCATATTGGGTCTCTCGTTATTATAGTGATTGATCCAAGCTTCAGCCTGCTGTCTCACTTGATCTAAACTTTCAAATAATTCCTGATTAAGCCAATCATAACGTACTGTTTATTAAAGCGCTCGACATAAGCATTTTGCTGAGGGATTACCAGGCTCGATATACTCGATAACGATACCTTGCTTAGTTGCCCAGTCCTTTAAATCATTGCTAATATATTCAGGACCATTATCACATCTGATTTGATCAGGTTTACCACGGCATTCTATCAGCTGATTTAAACTGCGTATCACTCTTTGATCGGGTAGTGAGAAGTCGACTTCTATGGTTAATGCTTCACGATTAAAGTCATCAATGACATTAAAGAGTCTAATAGACCGACCATCGGTTAAGGCATCGTGTATAAAGTCCATACTCCAGCTTTGATTGACGCAAGTGAGTACAGCAGGCTTTTTTGGTTTGTCTCGTTTAATACGGCGGCGAGGCTTGATTCTCAGGTTTAATTCAAGCTCACGGTAGATACGATAAACACGCTTATGGTTGTAAGGTAATCTGAGTACATTTCTTAAGTATAGAAAGCATAGCTTAAAGCCCCAGTTTTTATGGTCGTTTGTCAGATCAATCAATAGCTTGGCTATCTGCTCATTATCATCCGCTGTCTTTGGCTGATAGTAATAGCAGGTTATGCTGATGTTAAAGATCAGACAGGCTAAGCGTACGCTAATGGCTCTGGCTTTGATGTAATGCTGATCAAGCTCTTTGCGCCTAGAGGGCGCTACCACTTTTTGACATAGCATCCTGTAAGATGTCTGATTTAAGCCTTTCCTCGGCGTACATCTTCTTTAAGCGAGCGTTCTCAGCTTCTAATTCTTTAAGACGGGTAATCAGTGAGGCGTCCATATTTGCTTCGAATTTCGCTATCGCTACGTCTTGCATCGCTAAAACAGTCTCCCAGACTGTTTCTTAACGTTCCTCATTATAAAAGTGCTCTGACTTATATTACTACGAGCATAGCTCTTCGTCTTGCACTTCGGGTTACTGTCCACTGGACAGTAACTTATCCTCGCTCATCACGAAGTATGTCACTGACTGGTACGCCTTGTTCTGCCTGTTTGAGAATATTAACGATCTGAGTGTCGGTAAATCTTGATTTTTTCATGTCGAAATCTCTTGCTAGTATTTTAGCAGTTAGTTTCTACTTTTACGTGTTATTATTTTTTGGGGTGATTACCGAAGTTTTCACAGATTGGTGAAAGAGGGCAGTTATCCAACGGATTGGGAGCGGAAAGGTTGAGTTTCCCAAAAGTTTTGCGACAAGTTTAGAGTAAGGGGTAGGGTGCGCCGTGCGCACCATTTAAGGTATGATTGGTGCGCGAGGAGCGCCCTACGGGGGCTACAGTAATATCGTTAAGAATTAAGTATTTACAATAATGTTAAAAGATATACAGATAGAAGGAATGTACTATGAATACAGATACAGTTGATATGATAGTTGAATCAACAAAAGGTTTTTATAAGGATCTGCAAGAAGACCCAAATGGTAGATATCGTTCTTGGGAACATTGTTATTATGATTTTTATCATGCTCGTGGAAACAAAATTGCAGATATTGACCATCTGAGCCTTCAACTTGCTTTTTATCTTGCCAGTTGGGGAATGTATCGTGGGTCATCGTTTTTATTATGGAAAGACTATAAAGTTCACACACCAGTTGTTGAGGAAATATTGAAAGAAAAATATGATCCTTTAATGGGAATAAAGAGTGTAGTACTAAAAGAAGCTTACAATCAAAATTTACTTAGTAAATTGTATGACTTTATAAATGATTATTATAAAAATATTAGAGAAACTATAAAAGAGGGGGTGAAAAGCGATGTTTCACCTATTCTTATTACAAAAGTATTAATGGGAACAATGGGGTGTGTTCCAGCATACGATAGGTTTTTTATTGCTGGAATAAAAAATCAAAAAGTGGCATCAGGAAACTACAATCTTAAATCTGTTTTACAGCTGGTTGACTTTTATGAAGAAAATAAATCTATACTAGAACCTGTTAGAACTGAAATGAAAGTAGATGATGGTTTACTATACCCACAAATGAAACTGTTGGATATGGGATTTTGGAAGATTGGCATTGGTTTAGAGGTTAATAAAGGCACGGAAATACCCCCAAATTTAAAACACTAAATAAGTAGAACTAAGCTGCTATATTAAGTTTCTGAATCGGCGTAAAGCCACCATTACCCATATTGGGTCTCTCGTTATTATAGTGATTGAGCCAAGTTTGGGCTTGCTGTCTCACTTGATCTAAACTATCAAACAACTCCTGATTAAGCCAATCATAACGTACTGTCTTATTAAAGCGCTCAACATAGGCGTTTTGCTGAGGATTACTAGGCTCGATATACTTGATGATAATCTCTTGTTTATCAGCCCAGTCCTTTAAGTCATTGCTGATATACTCAGGACCATTATCACACCTGATTTGATCAGACTTACCGCGACTTGCTATTTGGATTTAACTTTAACGACCCTATTAGGTAAAGCAAGTTAATTTAGATTATAAAGTTCGCTATACGCGATTATTTATTTGCAAATAGCGAATAAAAATAGTTGACATAATCTTTTTTATATCTATAATTAGCTGTGTTAGTTGATGTATAGACGAATAACTCATCATGAATACTAGGTAAGATTTTTACCTGCGGAGAATTAATTTTCTCTACCTCTTACTGGGCTCATGCGTTCTCGACTCGACGTATCATAATAGCTCGGTATATAGTGCTTACTTGCGATGAGTGCTAGCAAGCACTCTGTAAGGATTGACCGCTGATTAAGTCTATCTTTCTAGTTACGATGAGGATGCTAGTAATTCCACTAGCATTAACTAGGAGAAGCTTATATGAAGAAATCAACTAATAATCAGCACCCGCCTAAGAAAAGCAAAAAATGGTCAAAAAGATTTCCCTTTTGGTTAATAGAAGCTTTTAAGGTTATTTCAAGTATCCTCAATATCTTTAAGTTTATTGAAAGATTCTTTGACGAATAGCCCTTAGGCGTTGTCCTTAACAGTTTTGTTATGGAGTCTAATATGCTTAGTAATGCGTTAAAAAAAATACGTTTGTTTCATAACATGAAACAAAATGAACTTTCTCAACAGCTAAATATCTCTAACTCTTATCTTTCTGAAATTGAAAACGGAAAAAAATCTCCAAGCATCGAACTCTTACAGAGTTACGCGACAGTTTTTGATATACCTGTTTCCTCTCTTATATATTTCTCAGAACAGCTAGAGAATGAAGGTAAAATCTCTAAAAGCTTTAGAATAAAATCGGCAGGATTTGTCTTAAAGCTATTAGATTGGAGCATTAAAAATGAGCAAAAGGAAACTAAAAGTAAAAGCTAATAAAACGTATCCTTTAAATCAATGCAGGCTATATAAGGTTACAAGCTTAAGAAAACTTTGTTCAATTCTGGAAATAACTAAAGAAGAGTTACTTTCATTGATAGCAGATTCTGAAAAAAATGATTTCTATAACTGCTATAACAATAAAGAAGGACGCCTAATTCAAGAACCTAGAAAATTGATGTATCGTGTGCATAATCGAATAGCTAACTTATTATCACGGGTTGAAACACCAGGATATATTCATTATTCAAAAAAGGGTTACTCTCATATCAGTAATGCAGAAGTACATCTAAATTCGAATCAACTTATGACATTTGATATTAAATCTTATTATCCAAGTATTAGTCTTGAGTCAATAAGAAAGTTTTTTAGACATCAGCTTAAGTGTGAGCAGGATATCGCTTACCTTTTATCCAAGTTATGCACTCTTGATGGTTCATTACCGACAGGTAGTCAAATTAGTGTTTATCTATGTAATTTAGTTAATTTAGATATGTTCGATGAAATGAAACTACAATGTGAAAGGTTTAATCACAAATTTACAGTTTATGCGGATGATATTACGATATCAGGAGAGTCTGTAGATGAAAGCCATTACAATGTAATGAGGAAAATTCTAGAGCGTTATGGTTATAAGATTAAAGATAGCAAAACCAAACGATATACCTCAAACCAAATCCCGATAGTTACAGGTATAGCGCTCACAGAAAAACTAGATGTAAAGAATGATTTTTATATGGAATTAAGGCAGTTATGCGAAAGTATTAATTTTAATATAGATAATACGTCTTATGCCCAACTTAAGGACGAATATTACTCTCTTAAAGGCAAAGCTCAGTATGTGAAGCAATTAAAACAAAAAGTCCCAGGTTTTGTATTTGAGACTCAAAAGAAGTTGGAAAAGATACTAGAAGGACAGCTTTGACTTTAACCTATTAAAATTAATGATATAGATTTCAATATACTAGCTTATAAATAAAAAAGCAGGATTAGCTACAAAAACCAATCCCGCTTCAAAAATAGGATAGAAAAATCTAACTGACACCTAAGCTAAATTCGGATTTAACCACTTCTCAGCCGTCTTCATATCCCAATCCTTGCGTTTGGCATAGTCCTCTAACTGATCACGGTCAATTTTACCAACATTGAAATACACACTTTCAGGATGCGAGTAATAGAAGCCACTAACCGAAGATGCTGGCCACATCGCATAGCTCTCAGTCAGATAAGTGCCGATGGCGTTTTGGGTATCGAGCCAATCAAATAGCTTACCCTTTTCGGTGTGTTCAGGGCAGGCAGGATAGCCGGGGGCAGGGCGGATGCCGACGTATTTCTCTTTAATCAGCTCTTCATTGGTCAGCTGTTCTTGTGGCTGATAGCCCCAGTATTGGGTACGAATCAATTCATGCAGATGCTCAGCAAAGGCTTCTGCAAGGCGGTCACATAAAGCCTGAACCATAATGGCGTTGTAGTCATCACCCGCTTCCTTAAAGCTGTCAGATAGCTCTTGAGCACCTTCAATAGAGACGGTAAATCCACCCAAATAGTCGGTGTGATCATCCAAAGGAGAGATAAAGTCTGCTAAGCTAAAGTTCGGTTTGCCACTGGCTTTGTCAGACTGTTGGCGTAAGTGCTCGAACACATGAGTCGGCTTACCTCCCTCAGATATTGGTTTATCATACACGGTGACGGTATCAGGTGCGGTACGCTTGGCCGGCATGATTTTAAACACGCCTTTTGCGGTGACCAATCCCTCATCAATAAAGCGTTCGAGTAATTCTTTGGCATTGCCAAATAGGTCTTTGGCCTCGGCGCCTACGACATCATCGTCAAAGATTTTGGGATATTTACCGACCAAGCCCCATGAGATAAAGAAGGGCGTCCAGTCAATAT
Organism: Psychrobacter sp. CX16; assembly: GCF_057396245.1. Classification (NCBI taxonomy): domain Bacteria; kingdom Pseudomonadati; phylum Pseudomonadota; class Gammaproteobacteria; order Moraxellales; family Moraxellaceae; genus Psychrobacter; species Psychrobacter sp. CX16. The sequence continues at coordinate 46,042 of NZ_JBXYJF010000022.1, read as the reverse complement.
AAGACAGTAGGTTGTCGATAGGGTAGTCGTCTAGGATGACTTGCCCTTGCTGGTTTGGTGTGGGCGGCGTGTAGTCTGCCCAATCAAACTGAAAGCCTTGTTCAATCGCTTCCGCATAGCTTAATTTGGCTGCTTTAGGTTTGCGATTTGCCAGACGTTGACGTACTTTTTCATACTCTTCACGGGTCTCTTTAATCAAATCGACTCGGTGTTCTTTTGACAGCAGTTTGGTGACGACACCAACAGAGCGTGAGGCATCGGTGACGTATATCACCGCATCATTTTGATAATGGGGTTCGATTTTGACCGCGGTATGGGCTTTAGAAGTGGTGGCACCACCAATCATTAGCGGCAGGGTCATGCCACGCTCTTGCATTTGTTTGGCGACATACACCATTTCATCAAGGCTTGGGGTAATCAGCCCAGATAAACCAATGATATCGGCTTTTTCCGCTATGGCCGTGTCGAGGATTTTATCGCAAGGCACCATCACCCCAAGGTCGACAACGTCATAGCCGTTACAGCCAAGTACCACGCCGACGATGTTTTTTCCGATATCGTGTACGTCGCCTTTGACGGTCGCCATGACCACCTTACCTTTGACCTCACCTTCCACTTTTTCAGCTTCGATATAGGGGTTTAACACCGCCACTGAGCGTTTCATCACACGGGCGGATTTGACCACTTGCGGTAGGAACATTTTACCGGCACCAAATAAGTCACCGACCACGTTCATGCCGTCCATCAAGGGGCCTTCGATGACCTCTAACGGCTTGGCATATTTTTGTCGGGCTTCTTCGGTATCTTCATCAATATAGGTGGTAATACCTTTTACTAGCGCATGTTCAATCCGTTTTTCAACTGACTGCTCACGCCACGATAAGTCAACGGTGCCATCATTCTTTTTGCCGCCAGCCACATAGCCTTCGGCGACGGTCATTAAGCGTTCGGTGGCATCTTGTCCGCTGTCACCTTGATTGCGGTTGAGCATCACATCTTCGATGGCATCACGGGCTTCTTTTGGTATTTCGTCATACACCTCTAGCATGGCAGGATTGACGATACCCATGGTAAGGCCCGCCTTAATGGCGTGATATAAGAACACGGCATTGATGGCTTCACGAATTGGGTTGCCTCGGAAGCTAAACGAGACGTTTGACACACCCCCTGATACCATCGCATTAGGGAGGTTATCCGTGATCCATTTGGTGGCATTAATAAAGTCAGCGCCGTAGTTGTTATGCTCAACGATACCTGTGGCGACGGCAAAAATATTCGGGTCAAAAATGATATCTTCACTAGGAAAGCCGACTTCATCGACTAAAATGTCATAACTTCGCTTACAGATATCAATTTTGCGCTCATACGTATCGGCCTGACCCTCTTCATCAAATGCCATAACAATGACCGCGGCACCATAGCGCATACATAGCTTGGCACGTTCGACAAACTCTTCATACCCTTCTTTTAAGGAAATTGAGTTGACGACTGCTTTACCCTGAGTGCGTTTTAAGCCCTCTTCAATGATATCCCATTTTGAGGAGTCAATCATTAGTGGTACACGGCTGATATCAGGCTCGCCAGCGACTAAGTTTAAGAAGTGAATCATCGCCCCTTTGGAGTCGAGCATGCCCTCATCCATGTTGATATCGACGATTTGAGCGCCGCCTTCCACTTGGTTTAAGGCGACTTCTAATGCTTCGGTAAATTCGCCCGTTTTAATGAGGCGTAGGAATTTTTTTGAACCTGTTACATTGGTACGCTCACCAACGTTGACAAACAAGCTGTCTTGATTGATAGTAAAAGGCTCTAAGCCAGATAGACGGCAGGCAGGGGGAATGGTTGGGATTTCACGCGGCTTATACTGCTGCATCACATCATGAATGGCTTTGATGTGCTCAGGGCGAGTACCACAACAGCCCCCGACGATATTAAGCAGTCCTGATTTACCAAAGCCATCAAGCAGGGCAGCGGTCTCCTCAGGCGTCTCATCATATTCACCAAATTCGTTCGGCAAGCCCGCATTGGGGTGAGCAGACACATAAGTGTCGGCAATATCCGATAAGGTTTGGATATGTGGCTTAAGGGCATCGGCACCTAACGCACAGTTAAAACCGACGGATAAAGGCTTGGCATGGCGAATCGAGTTATAAAACGCTTCGGCAGTTTGTCCAGATAGCGTACGCCCAGAGGCATCGGTAATCGTACCCGATATCATAATCGGCAACTCAAACCCGATAGTTTCGAACACACCGGTTACAGCAAATATAGCGGCTTTGGCGTTTAGGGTATCGAAAATGGTCTCGATTAAAACCAAATCAATACCGCCTTCAATTAGGGCGTATAACGCTTCAGTATAGTTATCGACCAGTTCATCAAAGGTCACATTTCGATAGGCAGGGTCATTCACATCAGGTGAGAGTGAGCAGGTGCGAGACGTGGGGCCAATAACACCCGCGACAAATCTGGGTTTATCAGGATTTTCAGCCGTGAATTCATCGGCAACCGAGCGGGCAAGGCGCGCCGCTTCTCGGTTAATCTCTGGGACCAAGTGCTCCATGGCATAATCCGCCATAGAAATCTGGGTAGCATTGAAAGTATTGGTCTCGATGATATCGGCACCGGCAGTCAAATGATCACGGTGAATACTTTTGATAATATCAGGCTGAGTTAGTACCAATAAATCGTTATTACCCTGTACATCTTGCTCAATATCAGCAAATCGCTCACCACGATAATCCGTCTCTTGTAGCTTAAAGGTTTGGATTTGTGTACCCATTGCGCCATCAAGCATCAAAATACGCTGTGCCAATTGCTCAGTGATACGGTCACGAACGGTGAGCTGTTGCTCTTTAAAGGGGAACTCTGAAGGTGGCACTAGATTAAAATTATCAGGATTGTGTTCTTTTTTCTCAGGTGCGTCTGAGTTGGCATTTTGGGTATTGGGCTTTTCGTTATGTTCGGGGTGTGAGCAATTCATGGGTTAGATTTCTTATACAAGTAGGTGAAGTACAGTGGGTTAGATTTTAGGTGATTAGATGCTATATTAGCAAATTAGGCGAGCGTTCAAGTCGTACGCTTGGGTCACTGTCGCTCTATATAAGTCTGAGCAATTCTGAGCAATAATGTGCCACGCCTTATTAATCATCAGAATGGACACAGGATATTTGTTATGACAAAAAGTGCTAAAGGACTGTCACTGTTAGCAATGGCAATGACCTCATTGCTATCGGCAGGGTGTCAAAGTGCCCCGCAAGCAGCCGATAATAACAACACCCAATCAGTGTTGACGAGTACCAATACTCAAACGACCACAAAGCCAAAAACTACGGCCAATCAAGGGATAGCGCGAGGCGGTGCGACTCATATTGTTAGTAATAAATCAACAGTCCAATCGGCTACAGCGGTCAATACGCAATACGCGTCAATGAGTGCACTGGATATGGCACGGATGGATCCAAATTTATCTATTTTGGTAGAAGCGGTTGAGGCGTCTGGTATCGCAGGTATGCTAAGATTTGCTGGCAATGATTATACCATCTTTGCTCCAAGCAATGCGGCGTTTGAGGATCTGTTCAGCGAGACCACCTTGACCAAGCAGAAGCTATTAGCCGATAAGTCTCTCATCCGGTTGCTATTAGCTTATCACGTGATTAAGACCAACGATCCACTACTGGCCTCACAATTACCCAAAGGTAAGGTAACAACTTATGGCAAACGAGTTTTAACGGTGACCCCACAAGGCAGTTTACTTGATGGTAAAGGACGTACCGCGCATATTATTTATCCCAATGTGATGACTAAAAACGGCTCGGTGCATGTGATTGATAAGGTGATGTTCCCACCCAATCCTTCTTGATTCCAAACGGTCTAGTTCTTTTAAATTAGGGCAGGATTGCTCTACCATTATTAATCATGACGCACAAAAAAACCGATAGCCTAAGCTATCGGTTTTTTATAGATATTGAGGTTAGTTAATAACTATTTAACATCAATATCTTTTTTAGCTTTTAAGCTGTCTTGATGACACTCTTCCCAGTAAGTAGCACCTTTAATGCCAAACTTAGCAGGATCAAACACAAACCGCTTAGCGGTTGTACCACCGCCCGCTTTAAGCTGAGCTTCGTAGTCTTTAAGGATATCAAGTGCAGGACGCGCCACGAAGAATACGATGATAATACCAACGATGTTCAACCATGCCATCAGACCAACACCAACGTCGCCAAGGCCCCAGATATAACCTGAGCTGTTCAATGCGCCGTAAGCAACCATAATCATAATGACCACTTTAACGGCAAACAGACCAACTTTACTAATACTACGGCCCATAAAGCGGGTTAAGTAAGCAATGTTCACTTCAGCGATGTAGTAGTAAGCCAAGATAGTCGTGAATGCGAAGAAGAATACAGCGATAGCGATGAACGAATCACCGAAGGTACCGTATACTGATTCCATAGCCATCTGAGTGAACGATGGTGAGCTAATAGCAACATCAGCAGCAACGTTTTGTACGATGAATTGACCGTCAGGCAGTGTACCCTGAATGTTGTACATGCCAGTTGATAAAATCATGAATGCTGTTGCAGAACAAACCAATAACGTATCAACGTATACTGAGAATGCCTGTACTAAACCCTGCTGTGCAGGATGGTCAACGGCAGCAGCAGCTGCTGCGTGAGGACCTGTACCTTGACCGGCTTCGTTAGAGTAAACACCACGTTTAACACCCCAACCGATAGCTGCACCAAAGCCTGCTTGAGCCGTAAAGGCATCACCAATAATCATACCAAATACTTCAGGTACTTTACTAAAGTTAGTGAACATGATCAGTAGGGCTAGGATAATATAACCCAGTGCCATGAATGGAACAGCATATTCAGTGAAATTTGCAATACGCTTAATACCACCAAAGATAATAAAGCCAAGTACCGCTAGAATGATAACCAAAGCGATTAGACGGGTTGAACCCACGTCCATGCCTAGGAAGTTCATTACTGAGCCTTCACCTGCGACCTGCGCTACAGCGTTAACAACACCGTTGGCCTGTACACCGGGTAAGAAGACACCACAAGCGATAATGGATGAGATGGCAAATAAGATGCCGTACCATTTTTGACCCAATGCTTTTTCGAAGTAGTACGCAGGGCCACCACGGTATTCGCCGGTTAAGGTGTCACGTTCTTTATAAATCTGACCCAGTGTTGATTCTACATAGGCGGTTGACGCGCCCAAGAAGGCCACAATCCACATCCAGAATACAGCGCCAGGGCCACCAAAGCCGATAGCAGCGGCAACACCAGCGATGTTACCCATACCGACACGGCCGGCAAGTGAAACAGCTAGAGCCTGGAATGACGAAATACCATCATTATCTGGCTTGCCTTTAAATAGCAATCTGATCATTTCACCAAATAGGCGAACTTGAACGAAACGGGTTAAAATTGAATAGAATAAACCTGCGCCCAAGCAGAGATAAATAAGCGCAGGGCTCCAAATTATATTGTTTAAAGCGCTAACAATGCCTTCCATAGTGTACTTTCCTGATTTTCAGTAATACTGAATCGGTTTACCTGTTATATTGTGTCACTAAATACATGTCACTTAAAATCTTAGGCTGTGTACAGTGCTTATTTAATTAATGGGTAGGCATGCAAGCAAATCTGACCGCGACAATTAAATAAGTACAAACACCTGAACAGACTTTACGAGAGTTCAACTGTAATGCAGCTTAGTTAAATGTTACACAATCGTATGTCTTAGTAACTGCAATTTGCCACAAAAAAAGATAAATTGCTAGATTATTTTTTATGATTTTTTTAATTATCAATCCTAAGGCAGGGGTAATTGCAGCCGATTTATCACAAAATTTAGTTAAATTATTATTGTTATTCTGGTTGTAATTAGGTAACAATAAATTGTATTAATTATGCTTTAGCCTCATACACCAGTACAATTGCAGACATTCAGCATTTAATTTTAATCACTCTAAATTTGTTGACTTGTGGCGCCTATGGTCTTTGTTATTAGCAGTTAAAAATAGGCGTAATTGTATAGTCATATTTTTTTAGGAACCTTGGAGCACATATCTATGTCACGCAAATCAATAGCGAAACCTATTTTATTATCGATGGTTTTAGCGACCTCAACAGTCGGTTTATCAGGCTGCGGTTACAACAACCTACAAGCTCAAGATGAGCAAGTGACCGCTGCTTGGTCAGAGGTCGTGAACCAATATCAGCGCCGTGACGATTTGGTACCAAACTTAGTACAGGTTGTGAAGCAGTATGCGCAGCAAGAGCAAGATGTGTTCACTCAAGTGGCAGAAGCACGCTCAAGAGCGGGCAGCATTCAGCTAACGCCTGAGGTGTTAAATGACCCAGAAGCGATGGAGAACTATCAAGCAGCGCAGGCTGAAATGACCGGTGCTTTATCTCGCTTAATGGCAGTCTCTGAGCGTTATCCTGAGCTTAAATCAGACCGTTTGTTCCAAGATTTACAAGCGCAGTTAGAGGGTACTGAAAATCGTATTGCTGTGGCGCGTAACCGTTATATTCAAGAAGTGCAGAGCTATAACACTTCGGTACGCCAGTTCCCAACAAATATTACTGCCAAAGTATTCGGTCTAGATCCGAAGCCAAACTTTAGCGTTGAGAACGAAGATAAGATTTCAACGGCGCCAGAAGTTAACTTTGGTGACTAGTTCTTTAACACCAACAACTAACGACTAACGACGCTAACCGTGATGGATTAATTAGCCTAGTATGTTCGCCTTAACAGTTCAGGTTAAGGCGACCTTTATTTCATAAGTGAATCAGAATAAGTGGTGATGATGCACATGCAAAACTTAAAACGTAGCTTGTCAGCAGTTTCGATAATAGGGGCTAGCTTGTTAGCCATGCCTATAAGCTTTGCGGCTACCGACGAGGCCAGCAGTGCAGCATCCACTCAGTCAGCGCAGCGCTTTACCGACTCGAGCGTTGAAGATATGGTAGCGATTGCTAAAGCCGGACAGCAAAATGAAGCGATTAACGATGCGGTCTTAGGTAATGAGGCAATTCGTGATAATTTACCGAATATTGGTGAAGCCAGTGCCGATGATGAAGCACAGAACGGCCAATCTCAAACCGGTTCAGTTGCTAGCGCACCGCCACGTCAATCTACGGCGGAAGCGGTTGAATCAGATAAGCTGATATTAAATTCGCCCGTGGTAGACCAAGCCAATGTATTAACCCCACAAGAAAAGCAAATGCTTAGCCAAAGGCTGCGTCATATTTATGACCAAGGCTTGGCACAGGCAGCACTGGTATTGGTACCAAGTACCAATGGTATGGATATTTTCCAGTATAGCTTAGAGGTTGCTGAGCGTTGGGAGCTAGGTGAGGCGGATACCGATGATGGTTTGCTCATTTTAGTCGCCGTGAATGACCGCAATATGTATATTCTCTCAGGTTACGGCCTAGAGGGCGTGCTACCTGATGCGGTATTAAACCGTATTATCGATACCGAAATTATGCCGTCATTCAAGCAAGGCGATTACGCCGGCGGCTTAATTAAAGGTATCAATCGTATTGAGGAGCGTTTGGTCGCTGACCCCGATATCCTTGCTCAGTCTGATGCCGCTGCTGAGAAACGTAGCCAAAATCAGTCGGCCGATGCAGAAGCACCGTCACTGTTCGGAACTTTCTTAATTGCGCTAATTTTTGGTATGTTTATCACGGCGGTGCTTGGGCGTATCTTAGGCTCTCTAGTTGCGACCGGTGGTTTTGTTTTATTATCACTTGGTAGCGGTGGCAGCTTTATTATGACGCTGTTCATGGCAGTATTCTTGTGGCTGTTCCTTATCTCACGCGGCGGTGGCGGCGGTAAAGGTAAGGGCGGCGGCCGTGGTGGACGTCGTGGCGGTGTTGTCTTCTTCCCTGGTGGAGGATTTGGCGGCGGTGGAGGCGGCGGCTTCGGTGGTGGTGGATTTGGCGGCGGCGGTTTCGGCGGTGGGGGCGGCGGCTTCGGTGGCGGCGGCGCTGGCGGCTCTTGGTAGACGGTTGATAGTGGGCTGATTTTTAATATAAGTATACGGTTTGAGGTAAGATATCTATGCAACACCAAGCGAAGCCTGACATGATACCTGAGCATCCCAACACTGCCGAGGGTCATACCAATAGCAGCCAGCCTAGCTTTGCTAGATTGTGGCGTCAGGCTATTTTTATTCCTATTTTGCACAATCGTTGGCTAAACGATGCAGTGACCGACCGCTTAACTCAAAGGGTTACTGAAGCCGAGAAGGGGCATCGCGGTGAAGTATTCTTAGTGATTGAGAACCATCTGCCGATTAATATTGCTTACCATGTGGGCAGCCGTGAGCGGGCGATTGATTTATTCAGTACCTACCGTGTTTGGGATACCGAAGAGAATACCGGCGTACTTGTCTATGTCAACGTTTGCGAACATACGCTTGAGATTGTCGCTGACCGCGGTATTAACTCACACGTCAGCCATACTGTTTGGCGTGCTATGTGTGATAAAGCCTTAGCCGGCATGTCAAAAGGTAAAATGGAGCAAAGCTTGTCAGATTTATTAGATGAAATTGGACAATTGCTGCGTCAACATTATTATCTGGAGCATGATCCAGAAGGTAACGAGCTGTCTGATACGGTGGTATTTTTAAAATAGCGCACTCATATTCTTATTGATCAAATATAAGTCAATAAAAAAGCCAAACTTTAAGAGTTTGGCTTTTTTATTATAGACTTAAGCGTGTAATTAGTAGTCTGCTACAGACAATTGACTCAGTTAATTGATTAGTGAATCAGCCAGTTTGGGTAATAGTTCACCGGCCTTCCCTTCTAAAACCACATCAATGAAACTGGACTGTGTGGGATTTAAATTAACCTCAATAATATGTGCGCCGTTTTGTTCGGCCAATTGTGCCAATCCTGCCGCAGGATAGACCAAACTTGAGGTGCCAATACTGAAAAACACATCACAAGTCGCTGCGGCCGTCTCCGCATATTGCCATGCACCTTGCGGCAACATCTCTCCAAACCACACAATATCAGGACGAATATAACCATCACACTGCGGGCAATGTAATAACTGCTGCTGCGTATAGTCGATGGCCTCGTTATACGCCGCCGCACACTGACTGCATTTATTTTCCCATAGATGGCCATGCAAATGCGTCGCCATACTGCCAGCTTGCTCGTGCAAATCATCAACATTTTGGGTAATAAGGCTCAGCGTTTTACCTTGCTTATCTGCCCATTGCTGCAGCTGCGTTAATGCATGGTGAGCAGGGTTTGGCTGTTTGTCTTTGACCAAGCCGCGTCGCCATTGATACCAAGACCAAACCATCTTTGGATCACGCTCAAACGCATCAATACTTGCCAAATCCTCAGCACGATAATTCTCCCAAAGCCCTGTTTGCTTATCCCGAAAAGTAGGAATGTCGCTTTCAGCTGAGATGCCAGCACCGGTCAAGATACAGATATGTTCAGCATCTTTAAGTAGCTCAATAGCCTGAGTCATGGCAGAGTCTAAAGCATTTAAATCAGTCATCATGCATTGTCCAATAATTGTTATTTGCAAAGTGTCTTAATGATTAAACAGACGTAATCTCTCTATCAGTATTATAGATTATGTATCATAATACAATATCAAGCCTAGGAGGATATATGAATCAGACGATAAGTGGCACCGTGCTGCTGGCAGCGGTTGTGTTGTGTGTACTGGTATTATTTATGATTAGTTTTATCAAAAAGCCAAAGGTAGCAGATGCCAAAAAAGGTAGCAAGCCATCAAGACTGGGTAAAGGACGTAATGCAACCGACACAGCAAAGCCGAAGTTCAACAGTAAGCATGGCGCCTTTAGTGGTAAACCAAACAGTCAAATTAGTAAGCTTAAAGAGTGTATCTCAAAGCACTTTCCTGACTTTACGGCTATTGCACGCGAGAATCATTTGATATTAGAGCGCAATGCCAGAAAAGTAGCCATGCTCACTTTGGATACCAATGCCGCTCTGGGTCGACGTCGTCTTGGTGATGTGGCGGTGATTAACTTTCATCAATTACCCAGCGTGGAAGAATTAAGAATCGAGTTAAGCGGTGTATAATAAAAGTATATAAAATAAGTCTTTTATTCAAAATATTTGCACATGCCTTGACTCGCGTGGGTTTGACTTTATAAAAGATGTGTGGCTAGATTCAGGATTAATAATAGAGTGTAATTGTTATTGTTAATGGCTCTGTTATGTGTACGTCTTTATATACGCTCTTATTGATGGATTGATGCTGATTGTGACAGCAGGGCGTTTGAAACTCGACTTTTTCTTTATTATCAAACAAATGGATTTATTATGGAGTGGCAAGATGAAACTACTTTTCAGGACGTTAAATCAAGAAATGAGAACAGACCTGATACAGGTTTCTTATCTTGGTCAAATTATATCAAGCAGTACAGAGATGATCCTGCCATGCGTTTTGAGGCCGCACAAGAGTTTTTACCTTGGCCACTAGGATTTAAAGAGTCTATTTTGGCATTACGTGCAATTATCCGTGATAAAAAGAAAGACAATGTCGATTTTGAGCCAGAGCTGCAAGCCCTCTATAAACTAGCGGCTTGGGATTCCTTTTGTCCAAAGCAGTCACAGCGAACAGGCGAGACAGGATTTAAAGTCTTCGATACCATTCCAGGTGGTAATGTTGCGAGTCTAGAAATTGATTATGACAAGCTTGGCTATAAGGAGCTTAAGCTGCTTAATAAAACTGATGCAAAGCTTTTAGTACAATATTATGGCGAACCACAGCAGCATACGACTTTAAATCATCTGTATCTAGATAACTGGCAAAAAGCCGAAGATCGATATCTTGAGCAGCAATCCGTACAAGCACCTGATGACTCAAAAGAAGAATCGAATGCTCATGTAAGTGCATCGGTTGAATCTGAGCTAGGTCAGGAGTCTGATTCTGGTTTAAGTAGTGCATCGACCCCTGCACCCGGTCAGCCTGCCAAAGTACTCAGCTATGATTCGAAAAGGCAGCGTTCAGATGATAGCCAGTCAGCAAATAAACAGTATTCTGTAATGGCTGTATCTCAAAAACGAGCAAAGGCGCAGCGAGTGGCTGGATTTGTAAAGCAACTATTGCAAGACAAAGTGCTTAGTAAAGCGGCACGTGGCATTAAGCGCCTATCTTATAAAAAGAAGCTTTGGGCTATTCTTAGTGTGGGCTGTCTGGTGGTCGCAAAGAGGGTGGGGGCGAAGTAAAGCATTAATACTTTTATAGAGCCTTAGAATATGAGAGGCGTGGTAAGATAATATAGAGCCAAGAAATAATGGTGCGCTTGGCGGGAATCGAACCCACGACCCTCGGCTTCGGAAACCGATACTCTATCCAACTGAGCTACAAGCGCATATATTGAACGGTTAAATCACACGAACCATCCCGTGTAGCTGCCTAGATTTAGATAGACGGTTAGCGATGGTTCAAGCCCGCTAGTCTAGCAAAATCCACCAAAAAAACCAATGCTATTGACTTTAATAAATGGCATAGGCGGCTGTAATTTGATACATTACTGTTTATTAACCGACATAAAATTGCAATAAATAGCTAAAAACAGGTCATTTGTCGTAATAGTCACTATTCAAGCATGGCTTTTAGTCCCTGTTTTCCCCTATAATATCAGGGAAAAGAATTTCCTACTAATTTTATATTGCTAAATTAGAACAATTCAATCAATCATACACGACGGCTTAAGCCTTCTTAGCCATTATTACGCCATAGAAGCCTGGGTACGTCGCTCTAATAAGAGATTGTGACGCATGAAAAAAATCGTGATGTTATCCGCTGCCGCCATCCTTGGTCTATCAAGCATTTCTTTTAGCCAAGCCGAAGACGTCATTGATGCAGCCGCTGAAGGCGATGCTGTAGAACAAATAGCTGCCACAAGTGATGACGCTGCCACCGACGAGGCAGCCACTGATGAAGATGCTGCTACAGAAGACGGCGCTGAAGCCGAAGAGGGTGCCGAAGGTGAAGAGGCTGAAACAGCCGCCGCACCTGCTGCAGAAGAAGAGCCTATTCCACAAGATACGCCGCAAGTTCAGAAGCTTATCGCTTTATACCCTAAGCTGGTTCAGCGTATTCAGCCTTACGGGCAGGTTTGTTTTGACGGCGAAGAGTGTGATATTACATTGACTGCATCTGGCGCTTCAGCTGATGGTGAGCCACGTGATGGTAAAGCAGTTTATGATGCGATTTGTCATACTTGCCATGCCTCTGGTCTATTAGGCGCACCAACAGTGGGTGACGCTGGCGCATGGGGTGCTCGTATCGGTAAAGGTAAAGAGACCTTATATAACCATGCTATTAACGGCTTTAATGCAATGCCTGCAAAAGGTGGTGCTGATATCCCTGATGAAGAAGTACACAACGCTGTTGATTACATGGTAGAGCAATCTAGCTAATCTGACTTTATGTAACCAAACGCTTTACTTAGTTAATTAGATACTCTCAAAGAAAAGACGCTTACCGCAAGGTGAGCGTTTTTTGTTGTTTTTATTTTAACTATTAACCTGCGCTGATAAGCCACTACGCTTAACCAGTTCAGTTATCAAGCCAACAATTAAAGCCAATCAGTTAACTGATTTATTGTCGCTAGAATTGTCTGGGTTTAATTATCAGATTTTGTCGCCATATAAGGAGTCAGATTTCTGTAATATAAACAGCCACTGGAGCAGACGTCTACTCATTACCTACAACTAATGGGATTGGCGCTGCTTTCATGTTAATAAAATGTGATTTTATGACAAATTCAACGCCTGCGTTACACATCGAAAATCTCTCTAAAGTCTATGATAATGGGTTTGCTGCCTTAAAAAATGTCAATCTGACTGTTCCTCAAGGCGGATTTTTCGCTTTGCTTGGGCCAAATGGTGCCGGTAAATCCACCATGATTGGTATTATCAGCTCTTTATTTAAACCAACAGAGGGCAGTGTACAAATTTTTGGCACCGACTTATTAGCCAACCCCTCTATTGCCAAGCAGTACCTAGGTATTGTGCCGCAAGAGTTTAATTTTAACCAGTTTGAGAAGGTGCAAGACATTTTAATCACTCAAGCTGGTTATTTTGGTATTCCAGAAAAAGACTCTAAACCACGTGCCAAAAAGCTACTGACTGCGCTGGGTCTTTGGGATAAGCGTAATAATAAGGCACGAGAGCTGTCCGGTGGTATGAAGCGCCGCCTGATGATTGCAAGGGCGCTGATTCATAAGCCAAGATTATTGATATTAGATGAGCCAACGGCAGGGGTCGATATTGAGCTGCGCCGCTCGATGTGGGAGTTTATGCAGCAGATTAATGAGGAAGAGAACACCACTATTATTCTGACCACTCACTATCTAGAAGAAGCAGAGCAGTTGTGCCGCTATATCGCCATTTTGGATCATGGCGAAATTCGCATTAATACTGAAATGAAAGAGCTGTTGGCGCAGTTGTCTATAGAAACATTTGTGTTTGATTTAGAACAGCCGGTGGATGATCTGCTACAGATTACAGGTGTGACCTCAGTATCACAGCCTGATAATCAGACGCTAGAGATTACATTAACTGAAGGCGAGTCGCTCAATGGCGTGTTTGAGCAGTTAAGCAAGCAAGGCATCGAGGTCTCTAGTATGCGCAACAAAGCCAACCGCCTAGAAGAGCTGTTTATGCGCTTAGTGGAGCAAGGTATAGAGACCAAAAATACAATGAAGGAGGCTGGCTTATGAGTACGTATCTAAACGAACAAAGCAAACGACCAGTTTCTCATCACGATGGCCTGACCTTGGCGCAAAAGTGGATTGCGTTTCGCACCATTTTAATTAAAGAGATACGCCGTATCTTACGTATCTGGCCGCAGACCTTACTGCCACCGGTGATTACTATGAGCCTTTATTTTGTCATCTTCGGTAAGATGATAGGCTCGCGTGTGGGCGAGATGGGCGGCGTGCCTTATATGCAGTTTATTGTGCCAGGTTTGATTATGATGTCGGTCATTACCAACAGCTATTCGAACGTGGTCTCAAGCTTTTTTAGTGCCAAATTTACCTCAAGTATTGAAGAGCTTTTAGTATCGCCAGTCTCTAAGCATTCTATCTTGCTTGGTTATATTAGTGGTGGCGTGTTCCGCGGGCTGATGATTGCAGTTATCGTCTCGATAGTAGCGCAGTTCTTTACCAGCTTAGGTATTGCTCACTTTTTTGTGATGTTATTCACGGTATTGGGTACATCTATTTTATTTTCATTGGGCGGTTTTATTAATGCGGTATTCGCGCGCTCATTTGATGATATCTCGATTATTCCAAGCTTTGTGTTAACACCGCTGACGTATTTGGGCGGCGTGTTTTATTCGCTCGAAAACCTATCACCATTTTGGCAAAACGTATCGTTATTGAATCCTATCGTATATATGGTTAACTCGTTCCGTTACGGTATTTTGGGATATTCGGACGTGAACGTCTGGTATTCGATGGTGGCGATATTTGTTTTTTGTGTAATTTTCTACAGTATTGCTTATCGCTTACTACAAAATGGCTCACGTCTAAGACTGTAATAGATTAAGGTCAATAGTTTAGGCAGCTTTAAGCCATAGAATTAAAACACAGCAACAAAATAAGCTAAAGCCGTAGCATGAGCGCTTTACGATAAATGAGGTAAGAGATTATGAGTATTCACGGAGTATTAGGCGAGACTACCAGTTATCCAAAAACCTACCAACCTGATACCTTGTATGCGATTCCGCGTCAATTAGGACGTGATGCCATTGGCTGGCAGGACGAGAAGCTTCAGGTCGGTGTGGATTGGTGGCACGCGTTTGAGGTGTCTTGGTTAAATCCACAAGGCATTTCACAAATGGCGATTGCTCGTTTTTCTGTGCCAGCAAGCTCATCAAATATTGTTGAGTCAAAATCTCTCAAGCTGTATTTGAATAGCTTGAATTTTACCGAGTTTGAGAGCAAGCAAGCCGTTGAGCAGACCATTAACAAGGATTTATCAGCTTGTGTGGGCGCTGAGGTCAGCGTTGAGCTGTTTGATTTAGATGCGATTAGTTCAGGCGCTGCTGCTGAGTCAGGTTTTATGATTTCACATCCACAAGGTCTATGTATTGATCAGGCGTTACAGAGCTCAGGCATTAAAGTGGCGCCAGTCGAGCACCCTGATGCCAGTTTGCTAGCGCAAGGTCAAGGTGATTCGGATGCCACTAATAATATAGAGCAAGACTATCAGCTGTATTCCAATCTATTACGCAGTAATTGCCCAGTTACCAATCAACCAGATTGGGGTACTTTATCTATTGAGATGACCACAAATGTGCCAGTCAATGAAACTAATTTATTGACCTATATTTTAAGCTTCCGTCAGCATAATGGCTTTCATGAGCAATGTGTTGAGCAGATATTTACCGATATCAGTCAATACTTCAAGCCAACTAAGCTAATGGTACGTGCATGGTACACCCGGCGAGGCGGTATTGATATTAATCCTTGCCGTGTTAGTGATGACAGCCTACTACCAGCGCCGAGCCGCTTAGTGCGTCAGTAATTAGTCTTAACTATTAGCCTAAGCCATTATTGAAAATTGGGTCAGGACTAGTTAAGAGTCAGGTAAAACTAGGCAAGCATTAAGTCGTTATCAAGGGCGCGTATTGGCTTTATATAACCCATACTTTACCTTATTTTTTAACTGATTAAAATTAGTAAGGTATCTTATTCATTTTATTTGGTTGACATGACCTGTAAAACATTGGATTATAGTATTTTGATTAGTCAGTTAACGTACTCTACCGAGTCAGTTAACTTTAAAGTAGCAATTACGGCAGGATTACCGTCCGCCCGAGGCTGGCTACTTTTAATGTGATGAGTTAGACAGTGTGAGGATTACCGCTGGCTTAACTCAAGGACTTATCGGTCTACAGTGACTAAGTGATTAATCTGATGGTTATAAGGTGTTTGATCTGCTAAATTTAGCAGTTTAAATAGAATGATAGTCAGGTTAATTGGTATAAGTTTTTATACTATATTTATTGATAGGGGTATCCACTACCTGTTCTTTGAAGTTTGAATAACAGAATTCCTCCCTATGGTTAAATACTCTTCCTATCTTGCAAATCCTGCAAGGGGCTGCATTTAAGCCCACCGGTCATCCTACTGTTACCTTTAAGTGCTTATATCACATGGCTAATGCCTGTTGGTATTTTTTGTCATGTCTGTCTGGTTATTTAATTATATAGATGTGACTTATAAAAAAAGCTTAAAATAACAAATTGACTGCCATTTTAAGTGTTAGTGAACTGATTAAATCATGGTAAGCTGACTGGCAACTCTTATTAAATATGGCTTGATATCTGAACAGGGTATGGCGTAATCCAAATTATTTAGCTTATTATTGTTCTATACTGCTTTTGCCAAGATTCTGAATTGATGGTAGAGGTGATAAGAGCCATAACCACATCCCGCAATAAAAAAGGTGATGACAGTGACTCAAACAACCCAAAGCCCGAACATGACAGGGCACACTCAAACAGCGCACGCCGCCATTAATTTTGGTAAAAAGCGTGAACTTCTAGAAAATGGGGATAAGCCTATTATGCTCTCTGGCGGTGAAATGCTGATCCAGTCTTTAATTGATGAAGGCGTCGAGTATATTTTTGGTTATCCAGGCGGTGCGGTATTGCACATTTATGATGCTATCTTCAAGCAAGATACCATTGAGCATTTGCTAGTGCGTCACGAGCAAGCTGCGGGTCATATGGCCGATGCTTATTCTCGTAGAACGGGTAAAACTGGTGTGGTATTAGCAACATCAGGTCCAGGCGCAACCAATACCGTGACTGCAATTGCCACTGCTTTTATGGATTCAATCCCGATGGTGGTGATCTCAGGTCAGGTACCTAAGTATCTTATCGGTGATGATGCATTCCAAGAAACCGACATGGTTGGTGTATCACGACCTATCGTGAAGCACAGTTTCCAAGTACGTCATGCCAGTGAAATCCCAGAGATTATTAAAAAAGCCTTCTATATTGCTCAATCAGGTCGCCCAGGCCCTGTGGTTATTGATATTCCTAAAGACACCACGGCGCCCCATGAAAAGTTTGAATACCACTATCCAGAGTCGATAAATATCCGCTCATATCAGCCTTCTATCAAAGGTCACAGTGGTCAGATTAAAAAGGCGGTTGAAGCCTTGTTATCTTCACAGCGTCCTGTTTTGTATGCAGGCGGCGGTGTGATTTTGGGTAATGCTCATAAAGAGCTGACTAAGCTTGCGCATAAATTAAACTTACCGGTTACTAATACCTTAATGGGTCTTGGCGGTTTCCCAGGCTCTGACCGTCAGTTCCTAGGTATGCTTGGTATGCATGGTACTTATGAAGCCAACATGTCAATGCATCATGCGGACTTGATTATTGCGGTCGGCGCACGTTTTGATGATCGTGTGACCAACAATGTTCAGAAGTTCTGCCCAAGCGCGACCATTATTCATATCGATATCGATCCGGCCTCTATTTCAAAGACCATCATGGCCGATATCCCAATCGTGGGTGACGTGAAGTCAGTATTGAACGATATGCTTGAGCTATTAGAGGGCGATGATAAACAATTAGATCAGCGCGCTTTATTGGATTGGTGGTCACAGATTAATGAATGGCGTAAGCGTCATGGTCTGCTTTATGACACCAGTACCGAACATGGCATGAAGCCGCAGTCGGTGGTTGAAAAACTATATGAATTAACCGAGGGTAAAGCGATTATCACCAGTGATGTGGGTCAGCATCAGATGTTTGCTGCTCTGTATTACAAATATGATGAGCCGCGTCAATGGTTAAACTCTGGCGGTCTTGGCACCATGGGTGTTGGTCTACCTTATGCGATGGCAGCCAAGTTGGTTGAGCCTGAGCGTGATGTGGTTTGTATCACCGGTGAAGGCTCTATTCAGATGAATATCCAAGAGCTATCGACCTGCTTCCAGTACGGTCTACCGGTTAAGATTTTATGCTTAAACAATGCTCAGTTGGGCATGGTGAAGCAGTGGCAAGATATGTTGTATGAAGGTCGCCATGCGTCATCGTATATGGAGTCGTTACCTGACTTTGTTAAGCTTGCCGAAAGCTATGGTCACGTGGGCGTTAAAATCACGGATCCTGAAAAGCTTGATGAGCAGTTAGCAGAAGCACTTGCAATGAAAGATAAACTGGTCTTTATTGATGTGTATGTTGACCGTCATGAACATGTTTATCCAATGCAGGTTGCTGGTCAATCTATGCGTGATATGTGGTTATCGAAGGGGGAGCGTACCTAATGCAACAACATCTAATCTCTGTACTTATGGAAAACGAAGCTGGGTCGCTTTCACGCCTTGTTGGATTGTTTTCACAGCGCGGCTACAACATCGAAACCTTAAACGTGGCGCCAACTGAAGATCACACTATTTCACGCTTAACGCTAACCACCAATGCCAGCGTTGAGAAAATTGAGCAAATTACTAAGCATTTGCATAAATTAATCGAAGTGGTTAAAGTCATTAACTTGACAGACAACGACCATGTTGAGCGTGAGCTGATGCTGATTAAAGTACGTGCTACTGGCAGTGCTCGTGATGAAGTCAAACGCAGTGCAGATATTTTCCGTGCTCAAATTGTGGATGTAACCTCCAATCTTTACACTATTCAGATTGTCGGTGATGAAGCAAAGCTTGACGGATTTATCGAAGTGATTGGCCGTGATCGTATTTTGGAAGTAGTACGCTCAGGGGTCATCGGTATCTTACGTGGTGAGCGCACGCTTAGCATTTAGTTAGGGTGATTCTAGTTGGGGTAAGCGATACGCTTATACCTAAATTTTTATAACAGTAAAAGGTTGCAACCCAACCCTTATTTATTAATCAGAAATACTTAAAAGGACGAATTTATGAACGTTTATTATGACAAAGATTGTGACTTATCAATTATCCAAGGCAAAAAAGTAGCCATTATCGGTTATGGTTCACAAGGCCACGCACACGCGCTTAACCTACAAGATTCAGGTGTGGACGTAACTGTTGGTCTACGCGCAAGCTCTGGCTCTTGGAAAAAAGCGGAAAACGCAGGTCTTAAAGTTGCTGAAGTAGCTGATGCGGTTCAAGCGGCTGACGTGGTCATGATCTTAACGCCAGATGAGTTCCAAAAAGCGTTATATGAAGACGTGATTGAGCCAAACATCAAAGAAGGTGCGACTTTAGCTTTTGCTCATGGTTTTGCGATTCACTACAACCAAGTTGTACCACGCAAAGACTTAGACGTTATTATGGTTGCGCCTAAAGCACCAGGTCACACTGTACGTTCTGAATTTACTAAAGGCGGCGGTATTCCAGATCTAATTGCTATCTATCAAGATGCGTCAGGTCAAGCGAAGCAAGTTGCTCTATCATACGCAGCCGGCGTTGGTGGTGGCCGTTCAGGTATTATCGAAACCACGTTCAAAGATGAAACTGAAACTGACTTATTCGGTGAGCAAGCAGTACTTTGCGGTGGTGCAGTAGAGCTTGTTAAAATGGGTTTTGAAACCCTAACTGAAGCAGGTTACGCTCCAGAAATGGCTTACTTTGAGTGCTTACACGAGCTTAAGCTTATCGTAGACTTGATGTATGAAGGCGGTATCGCTGATATGAACTACTCAATCAGCAACAACGCTGAATACGGCGAATATGTGACTGGTCCAGAAGTAATCAATGAGCAGTCTCGTGAAGCGATGCGCAATGCACTAAAACGCATTCAGTCTGGTGAATACGCGAAGATGTTCATCACTGAAGGCGCGACTAACTATCCTTCAATGACTGCACGTCGTCGCAACAACGCTGAGCATGAAATTGAGAAAACTGGTGCTAAGCTTCGTTCAATGATGCCTTGGATTGGTGGTAACAAGATTATCGATAAAGAGAAAAACTAATTTTGACTCTTTAATATCAAAATCAGTGTGTTGAGATAGCTGTTTTATACTCAGCATAGGCCCATATGTTACTTAGCATGTGGGCTTTTTTATGCCAGTGCTTTTATGCGTATGAATAATGAGCGTATTGGCGTAGGGATGCGCTATCGCTATAAGAATACCTAAACTTAGTGATAGATATTGTTGATTAGCAGGTTCTATTTAGTCACCATTATCTGAAGTGGTATACTGATTTGATGCGAGAAGAGTCGCGTACTATAAACCGATGATGATTGAGTCTTAAAAAGGATACGAGTTATATAATGGATACCCAGTGGTTCGCCGATATCAATATACAGACCTTTTATGTGTTAAGCAGTGCCGTGGTGGCAGTATTAATTTATATCGAAGGGCAAATGCTAAAGAAGACCCAAGGTAAATTGCCGCAGTCTAAATTTTTTCATGTCAGCTCTGCTATCGATACGCTATGGGCGCTAGTCTCGACAGCGGCTATTTATTTTGCTGATTTGCAATCTATTGCCATGGCAGTGCCGGTCGCTTATTGTATTTATACCTTAGCAGGCTGGATATACGGCAGCCGCTTGTTAAAACGCAGTGGTATGCCAGAATCGCCTGACAAGTTGGTTATCCCCAGATCTTACGTGGCGTATAGTCAGTCTTTTGCCCTAATTTTCTTCTCTTTATGTCTATTGGTGCTAGTGATGCCTTGGTTACCACTGCCTCAAGCCGCTTAAGAGTCGATTAATGTTTGTTAATGTGCCTAATAGATAAGAATCAGTCATCAAAAGCTATATTAAAGAGACATTGATTACATCAAAGTAACCAAAAGCTATAATATAATTAGGACAACCGAGTTAAAACTGTTATACTACTATTTAGTAAGTAAGTTACTTTTTGAATGAATAGCACAGCTAGATATTCAAACATGACTGCATTCAAATGTAGATGTGTAGAGAAGTATTTATTTATTAGAGTGAAGATTAGTCAACATTCTAATCGATAATGCTCGATTTTACGCTTCTATTTACCCAATCCCCTGTGGTTGAGTAAGGAAGGCATCATGACTATAGTTAAATCAATTTTATATTAGGAAAAGTTATGTCAGAACGTGTACAAGGTACTGTTAAGTGGTTCAACGAAGCTAAAGGTTTTGGTTTCATCGCACAAGACGATGGCGGTCAAGACGTATTTGCTCATTACAGTGCTATCCAAGGCAGTGGTTTCAAAACCCTAGCCGAAGGTCAAAAAGTTACTTTCGTATTAGGTCAAGGCCAAAAAGGTCCACAAGCTGAACAAATCGAATCAGCTGAATAATTCTTTGTAGGCTAGTCCTACAAAATTAAGCATTAATTATCTATAAAGGTGATGATGCTTGAAGAAGGCAACCCATTGGGTTGTCTTTTTTTTTCGTTCAGATTTTAGCTTAAATAGGGTGCTTTAATCATCAAGGGTTCATTGATAATAAATTTATGACCCTTTATTCACGCCCACGGCTTGACCTTAATAGGCTGCTAACGCAATATAATACCGTTTGATAATTTATCTTTATTTATACTGCATCAAAACCAAAAAATTGGTTAGTATAAGTTTAAGTAATCTAAGTAAATAGGGCGGTTATCATAGTATTACTGTGTTAATTAAATCCCTACAAATTGTTATACATCTTAGCTGCTATACTGGCTAATATATACAAGAGTTACTTACATTGGTGCTATGTAATATAAATTGAGCACTTGCCACGTAATGGTTATTTTAATAATTCATAACATTAATAAACGAGGAACGTATGAAAGCATTAGTCGCTGTAAAGCGTGTGATTGACTATAACGTAAAAGTACGCGTTAAAGCTGATAATTCTGGCGTAGATCTTAGTAACACTAAGATGTCAATTAACCCATTCTGTGAGATTGCGGTTGAAGAAGCTGTTCGTTTAAAAGAAGCGGGCGTTGTAGATGAAGTTATCATTGCTTCTATCGGTCCTAAAGAAGCACAAGAACAAATCCGTGCAGCCCTAGCATTGGGTGCTGACCGTGGTGTTCTAGTACAAACTGATGAAAAGCCATACCCTTTACAAGTAGCTAAAATCCTTAAAGGTATTGCTGAGCAAGAAGGTACTGACATTATCCTACTTGGTAAACAAGCCATTGATGATGATAACAACCAAACTGGTCAGATGCTTGCAGCATTAATGGGTATTGGCCAAGGTACATTCGCATCAGAAGTAAAAGTTGAAGGCAATACTGTTAACGTTACTCGTGAAATCGATGGCGGTCTACAAACAGTTGCATTACCTCTACCAGCGGTAATCACTACTGACCTTCGCTTGAACGAACCACGTTATGCAAAACTACCAAACATCATGAAAGCTAAGAAGAAGCCTCTTGATGAAAAAACACCAGCGGATTTCGGTGTAGAAATGGCATCTAAGCAAGAGATTCTGAAAGTAACGCCACCACCTGAGCGTTCAGCGGGTGTTAAAGTAGGTTCAGTTGATGAGCTAATCGACAAACTTAAAAATGAAGCGAAAGTTATTTAATTATAAAAATAACTGCTTTATTATTTAATTAGTATCGAGCGTTAACTGGTTAGCGGTTGGGTTTAATAAGACTGTCTATGTAATAAGATTTACTTTAAGAGCGGCTTAATAAGAACAACAAGCCCAACTTAGCTAACAGAGACCAAAGTTACCAAATCACAATCTCATACCATTATTTGAAAGGATAATATTCTCATGGCAATTTTAGTATATGCAGAACATGATAACGCTGAATTAAAAAAGGCGACTCTAAGCACGGTTACCGCTGCGTCACAGATGGGTGATGATATCCACATATTAGTAGCAGGTTCTGGATGCAAACCAGTAGCAGAGCAAGCTTCTAAAGTAGCGGGTGTTAGCAAAGTTATTTGTGTAGACAGCCCAGCATACGAATATCAATTGGCGGAAAACGTTGCACTATTGGTTAAAGATTTAGCCGGCGACTACAGCCATATCGTTGCTCCAGCAACGACTAACGGCAAAAACTTCATGCCACGTGTTGCTGCTTTATTAGACGTTAGCATGATTACTGACATCATGAAAGTTGTTGACGCTAACACTTTTGAGCGTCCTATCTATGCGGGTAACGCACTAGCAACTGTTAAAACTTCTGAAGACAAAGTATTAGTAACTGTACGTACTACTGCGTTTGATCCAGCAGCTGCTGAAGGCGGTTCTGCACCAGTTGAAGAGCGTGACGATACTCAAGACGCTGGTAAATCAAGCTTCGTTAGTGAAGAGCTTGCTAAATCTGACCGTCCAGAACTAACGTCTGCTGAAATCGTTATCTCTGGTGGCCGTGCATTAGCAAACGGTGAAAACTTCACTACATACATTGAGCCACTAGCAGACAAGCTGGGCGCTGCTATCGGTGCATCACGTGCTGCGGTTGACGCAGGCTATGTACCTAATGATATGCAAGTTGGTCAAACAGGTAAAATTGTTGCTCCTAATTTATACATCGCTGCCGGTATCTCTGGTGCTATCCAGCATTTAGCAGGTATGAAAGACTCTAAAGTGATCGTTGCTATCAACAATGACCCAGAAGCTCCAATTGCTAGCGTCGCTGATTACTTCTTAGAAGCTGACTTATTCACAGCACTTCCAGAATTAACCAGCAAGCTGTAATCGTTCTATCTTTGAGAATCAGTATCATTGATTCATAAGAAGAATAGACAAGTTAAAAAACCTTCAGCTTGATGCTGAAGGTTTTTTTGTTGGTGTTTGTATTCTTTTGGCATATATTTTATAGATAATTAGGCAAATGATGCGGAGGCTAAGTGTGAAGGAGAGTACCGAATATGATATTTGTTCTGTCACAGATGCTAGTTATGATATAGATTTAGTTCGCCAAATCGCTAATATAGAAGCATTGATTCAGCCCCATGACGCATGGTCTAAAGAGGCAATAGCTTCTCTGCTGAGTCAACAAAGCAACCAGTGCTGGGCAGTCATTGAGGGTAACTTAAAAGCGAAGCTTGGGGATGAAAATGAGACCAAAGTAGTCGCTTATTGTATATATAGCACTGTTTTTGAAACAGCAGAAATACTAAGAATTGGTACACACCCAGAATACCAGCGTCAGGGGCTGGCCACGCGTTTATTAAGACCGCTAATAAAGCACATGCCTAATAAAGGTTTAGATAGAATGTTGCTTGAAGTTAGAGAAGGCAATCATGCGGCCATTTCGCTGTATAAAAAGATGGGGTTTGAGATTATTCATACTAGAAAGGGCTATTACGCTACAGTGGATGAGCAAGGGGCCATTCAGCGCTGTGATGCATTGATTATGGAGTACAGCTATTCCGCGGCTGAATAAATCGCATAGGGCATAGATAGTAAGGTTCATTATAAAAATAGCAGCGGCTTAAAACAGTGTTTGAACCGGTTTGCTCGTTAGTATATGCAGAATCTCATCGCTATCCGGTTGCTCATCAAAGCGTAGCCAGTGATTGTGAATCAGTAGCTCAATGGGCGAATAATCGGTTTTGTAATTCATCTTTTTAACACTTGGTATCCAAAAACCAAGATAAGCGTAGGGAAGTCCTAGACTTTTGGCAGTTTCGATTTGCTTTAATATGCTGTAGACACCTAAACTGCGTGAGTTAAAGGCAGGAT
Source organism: Psychrobacter sp. CX16 (assembly GCF_057396245.1). Lineage (NCBI taxonomy): Bacteria > Pseudomonadati > Pseudomonadota > Gammaproteobacteria > Moraxellales > Moraxellaceae > Psychrobacter > Psychrobacter sp. CX16. The sequence continues at coordinate 21,428 of NZ_JBXYJF010000022.1, read as the reverse complement.
CAGGGTCAAAGAAGGTATAGATGCAGGATAACCCATCGTCTAATTTGTCAGTGACAGCTACGGCAATAAGCTTATTATTAGGCTCTCGAAACTCCATAAATACCGTATCTGCTGGGCTTTCGACCAAAAAATGCTCAAAGGTATGCAAACTCGGTGGATACATATCTCCATCTGCATGACGCGCACTGATATAACGCTGATAAAGGCTATAGTGTTCTTGATGGGCAGTAGCAGCAGGCTTAATACTTAGTGTCACTTGGCTATTGCGATTAAGTACTCTACGATAACGACGCGATAACTTAAATTCATCGACAACAACTCGGCTTGAGATACATTGCACACAGTTTCCGCAGTTAGGCTTATAAAATGCATTACCGCTGCGTCTAAAGCCTTGCTGACTTAAGCTGGTATACAAAGGCTGCGATATACGCTCATCAGCATCGATTAATATAAATGCCAATTGAGAGGCGCGTTCAGGTAGATAGCTGCATAAGCTTGGCGGTGATAGGCGTAGGGTATATGTTTTCTCGGTGTCTTCACTAGAGTGACGCGGTTGATTGGGCTGGTGAGCGCGGCTCATTGACTGTCTCCACTAGATAATGTTGACTCTATAGCGGTGTTATATACTAAGTCCTGAACGGGGTTTTTATTATCGGCAAAGTCATGCCAAGAGATACTATTTTTAGTAACCAAATCGGCTAAAGTCTGTAAAAACACATTACGCGGCATAATCTTAGCACCCAAGCTTTCTAAATGCGGATTAGGTAATTGACAGTCGATTAATTGGACATCGGTCTGTTGGCAGAACCGATTTAGTGCCCAAAAGGCGACTTTTGAGGCGTTACTTTGAGTATGGAACATAGATTCTCCAAAGTAGATTTGCCCGATTTTCAGACCATACAAACCGCCAATTAACATCTCATTATCCCAGACTTCAATGCTATGGGCGTAACCAAGCTTATGCAGCTGAGTATAAGCCTCTATCATCTCATCATGAATCCAAGTGTCATCCGTATAGCTGCGCGGTAGGCTACAAGCATGGATAACGTCTTCGAAGGCGTGATTAACGGTCCAATGCCAGTTGCTAGATTTGACCAAACGTTTCAATGATTTACTGGGTTTAAAGGTTATGGGGTCTAGTACGCAGCGCGGCTCAGGGCACCACCAAGCAATCGGCTCATCTTCATTAAACCAAGGAAACAGTCCTTGAGAGTAGGCAGACAATAAGGTTTGTGGTGCTAAATCACCACCCATACCGACTAAGCCCACCCCATCTGGATCGACGGTTTCGGGGTTAGGGAAGAGGTAATCACTTTCAAATAAAACGCTATCTTCGGTAGTCATGTGAGTAGAATCAGTCTGTGTAGAGCCAGCTTGTGTGTATTGAGTGTTAGGCTGAGTATCTTGTTCGGAGTTGCTTTGATTGTCTGGGGTCACAAAGGCATCCATAATTGCTAAAGATTGAGAGTATTTAAAAGGTTAAACGGATAAATAGATAGCATAACGACAAGGCTTTATAGTACCAAGGCTAGTGCTGTATGTATATCTTAGCCTATATCGTCTGCCAAACATAAAAAAGGCGCCACTCTATGAGCAGCACCTTTATTCGCATTCAAGTCAGTAGTAGACTCTCATTGATACAGTTAGCGGTATTAGCGTTTAAACCGCTTAAGCATCTGCATCATTGTCTTTGGTCAGCGTTGAATCGTAAGTGTGATCCGTCGCTGTTGTTTCACCGATAGAGTCTAGGTACTTCTCTGCATCCAGCGCCGCCATACAGCCTGTACCCGCTGATGTGATGGCTTGACGGTATACGTTATCGGCGACGTCACCAGCAGCAAATACACCTTCAATACTGGTCTGAGTCGCATTGCCTTTAGTGCCGCTATTTACCACTAAATAGCCATCTTTCATGTCTAATTGACCATTGAACATCTCAGTGTTTGGCTTATGACCAATGGCAACGAACATACCGTGGATATCAAGCTGTTTGGTGCTGCCATCTTGGGTCGATTCGATAATCAAGCCATTAACGCCCATGTCATCACCAAGGACTTCTTTCACTTGATGGTTCCATTCGATGGTGATGTTACCATTTTTAGCTTTTTCAAAGATTTTATCTTGAAGAATTTTCTCAGAGCGTAGACTATCACGGCGATGCACCAACACCACTTCTTTGGCAATGTTAGACAGATATAACGCCTCTTCAACAGCGGTATTACCGCCACCGATGACGGCTACTTTTTGATCTTTATAGAAGAAACCATCACAGGTTGCACAGGCTGATACGCCTAAGCCTTTAAATTTCTCTTCCGACTCAAGCTGTAAATATTGTGCAGAGGCACCGGTTGCAATGATTAGCGCATCGCAAGTGTAGCTGCCAGCATTACCTTCAAGTTTAAAAGGACGCTCAGTTAGGGTCACTGAATTAATATGATCATTAACAATCTCAGTGCCAAAACGCTCAGCATGCGCTTTCATACGAATCATTAAGTCTGGACCGGTTAAGCCATGCGCATCACCAGGCCAGTTGTCTACTTCTGTGGTTGTGGTTAGCTGACCGCCAACTTGCATACCAGAGATAATCACTGGCTTTAGGTTTGCACGTGCCGCATAAACAGCAGCTGAGTAACCGGCAGGGCCTGAGCCTAAGATGATAAGTTTGTGATGACGTGGCGCGTTTGCATCTTGAGTCATTGATTTTCCTTAATGGTTTAAAATGAACAATAATATTTTAAAAGAGTATCAGTATAACAAGGGCAAATGACAATGAAAGCCGCTAATAATAGCGGCCAAGCCTGTTTATTTGCCATACTTATCAATATCTATGCCCTTTACAATGAGGGCAGACGGTAACAATAACAAATCAGTTTAAGTTATCATATTTATTTATGTGATAAATAAGCGTGAAGATGCTCGAAAGTAGAGCGCAATTTGCTATTATAGAGGGTTATATGGCTCGGGTTAAGCAAAATTGCGTCACGGCTCGGTACCATAATCAATTGACGTTTTTTATAAGTTCTAAGTTGGGAAATATTAATGATAACGGCACACCAAATTCACACCGCAAAAAAAGCCATGTTCACCGCACTTGCCGTCATATTATCCGCATTTGTGTTCGTTATTCTTATCACTTATAGCCCGAATGACCCGAGTTGGTCACGTATCAGTAGTGATATGGGTGATATCAGTAACATGGGCGGGGCAGAGGGAGCATGGATTGCCGACTTTCTATATACCTTTTTAGGGTGGTCAGCATGGTGGCTACTGATATTTTTGGCGTATGAAGCGTTATGTCAGTGGTGGCAGCGTGATCAAGCCTTTGGTGTGCTGCGTGTTATTAGTTATGTGTTTTTATTACTGGCCAGCTGTGGGCTGATTGCAATTGTGCCACATGTACTCGGATTTGCGTCTCAAAGTGATGCCCGTTATGGCGGTATTTTGGGTGCAGAAGTAGCCAGCCGTTTAACAGGTCTGATTACGCTCTATGGCGCTGGTCTGTTTTTATTGGTATTTACCTTACTGACCACAACCTTTGCCTTTGATATTCACTGGATGCGAGTATTTAAAGAAGTGTTTAGCCTGTCTTGGCTTGGCAGTGGGCTGCGCGAACGTCGAGCACAGCGTGAAGATAGTCTAGCCGAGCAAGCCTTTGAGTTGACAGAAGAAGGCATCAACAGTGAGGCAGCTAACGCAACAGTCGAAACAGACAAGGACTCAGAAAAAGACAATAGTTCGCCATTATTTAGCCAGTTAAAATTGAATTTGCCTGAACAGACAGAAGAAGAGCGTTTAAATGAAGAGCAGGCGCAGAATGAGCAGGCTACTGTCAAAGAGACAGGTGATTCTGGTCTGAGTAATGTGCTTGATGAATTCTTGGTGAATTCTGGCCTGAGCGAGAGTATTTTGGCGCTGCGTGAGCAGGAGCAGCAAGAAGCACGTGCTGAGCAGCAGCGATTAGACCAAGCAGAGTTTGAAGATGCGCAAGCAGCGAACAATACAGCACCTAAAAAACAAGAGCCAAGTTTTGCTTGGAACGATCAAGAAGCTATTGATGAACTGCTTGATGAGCAAGCCTTACCGGTTGCAGTGGCTAATAATAACCAAACGCAAACGACGCTTGGAGTAGATGCAAATCCTGAGCAAGCAGAAGCCTTCGAGCAAGTGATAGACATCGCACCAAATCGACCAGAGACTGTAATAGAAAGCACGGTTGATGCTAATGAGACTTCAACTATGGTGAGTGTCGTAGAAGAACAAGCGGCTGAAGCTACTATTGATAAGGCTGAGCAGCAAGACACTAACTTTGTGGCGCATAAAGACAATGAAGCAGTTCAGTTAGAGACTCATGACAAAGCAGAACAGAAAAGCAGCTGGGTTGACAATCGCTTGGTCGATATATCAGATAATGCCAAAAGCATTGTAACCACCTCAGTAGCCGCCGCATCGACAGCGGCAGTGGGCTCGAGCACAGTGTCTGAGTCAAAAAAAGAACCAGAACCGGAGTCTGCTTATGAAGCGCCTGTAGAGCCGGAAGAAGAAGTTCAAGAGGTAGAGATTGAGCAACTAACCGTTGATTTAACCCCAACCAATACACCGCCATCGAATCCAAAAGAGCCGCATAAGCCTGAAGACAAGTCGGCTTCCACTCAGCCAGTAACGCCAACGATTCGCTTTGCAACACCGGAAGGCGATTCGGGTAATCATATTGAAGATATGGTACCGGATGTCGATGATGAGCCAACACTGCCGCAGATTCACGATGATGCCGCTTTTGCGTCAAGCAGTCGTGCTATGCAAACCGCCAAACACCGTGAAAGCTTAAGCCCAATTCCTGAATTGTCGATTTTGGACAAGCCAGACCCTGATCGTAAGCCAAGTTATACGCAACAAGAGCTGGATCAGTTGTCTGAGTTATTAGAAATTAAACTACAAGAGTTTAATGTTAAAGCACAGGTCGTCAATGCGATTCCAGGTCCAGTAGTCACAAGATTTGAAGTTGATTTAGCGGCAGGTATTAAGGCCAGTAAAGTAACCGGCATCTCACGTGACTTAGCACGTTCGCTATCAATGGCATCACTGCGTGTAGTAGAGGTAATTCCAGGTAAGCCGTACATCGGCATCGAAGTACCGAACAAAAAACGTGAAATGGTACGCTTAATTGAGCTATTAGAAACTGAGAAGTTTAAAGATCCAAAAGCTCAAATTAGTATGGCAATGGGTAAAGACATTGGCGGCAATCCAATTATTACTGACTTAGCCCGCGCGCCACATATGCTTGTAGCTGGCACGACAGGTTCTGGTAAATCAGTACTGGTTAACTCAATGCTGCTGTCGATGCTATTAAAGTACAAGCCCTCAGAGCTGCGCATGATTTTGATTGACCCTAAGCAGCTAGAGCTTGCTAACTACAACGATATTCCTCACTTATTAACACCGGTCGTTACCGATATGAACGAGGCGGCCAGTAGCTTGGCATGGTGTGTGGCAGAAATGGAGCGTCGTTATCAGCTGATGAGTTTGCTAAAGGTTCGTAAGTTAAGCGAATTTAACAAGAAGGTAATTGCCGCAGAGAAGGCTGGCAAGCCAATGATTGATCCATTGTGGCGTCCGAATGACAGCGTGAGTATTGATAAAGCGCCAAAGCTTAAAACGCTACCGATGATTGTCATCGTCGCAGATGAGTTTGCCGATATGATTATGCAAGTTGGTAAACAAGCTGAAGAGCTGATTACTCGTTTGGCACAGAAATCACGAGCGGCAGGTATTCATTTAATGCTAGCAACCCAGCGCCCATCGGTTGACGTTATTACCGGTCTGATTAAGGCCAACATTCCAGTTCGTGCAGCACTGCGTGTGAACTCAAAAGTCGACTCACGAACTATCCTTGACGCTGGCGGCGCTGAGGACATGCTTGGTAACGGTGATATGTTGTTCTTAGGCCCTGGCCAAATTGAGCCTGACCGTGTGCACGGCGCTTATGTCAGTGATGAGGAGGTGAACCGTGTTTGTGATGCGTGGCGTGAACGCGGCGCACCAGATTATATTGACAATATGGCCAGTAATTTTGAGCTAACCAGTCCAAGCAGTAGCGGTGTAGGTAATACTTCTGGTGAGGATGATGCGCTTTATGATGAGGCTGTGGCCTTTGTGATGGAAACTCGAAAAGTATCTGCATCGAGTATTCAGCGTAAATTTAGTATTGGCTACAACCGAGCCGCTCGAATTGTCGACTCAATGGAGGAGGCCGGACTGGTAAGTGCCATGGGTAAAGGCGGTAAGCGTGAACTGCTGATGTAAATGAGTTTGTTGAATTGATCTAAATACTGTTATAAATAACCAGTTATCTGACTTTACACAATTAAACTTAAATTAACAATAGCACCTTACGGTTAAGTATATGTGTATGATACAATAGCTGCGTTTAATCGATATGACATTAAAAATAAGGATTAATTATGAAAACTATCGTACATAAAGCAGATACTCGTGGTGATGCAAATCATGGCTGGTTAAAAAGCAAACATACTTTTAGCTTCGCTAATTATTACAATCCTGAGCGTATGGGCTTTGGTGCTCTACGTGTGATTAATGACGACCATGTTGAAGGCGGTAAAGGGTTTGGTACTCACCCACACCGTGATATGGAAATTATTTCTATTCCAACATCAGGTAAATTAGCGCATAAAGATTCTATCGGTACCAACGGTATTATCGAAAGCGGTGAAATTCAGGTGATGTCTGCTGGTACAGGTATTGTACACAGTGAGATGAATGGTCAAACTGGCGAGCCTGTTAAATTCTTCCAAATCTGGGTGATGCCTAACAAGCAAGGTGTTCAGCCACGTTATCAGCAATTAAAAATTGCTGATATGTTAAAACCAAATGAATTTGGTCAGATTTTGTCACCAAACCCTGATGATGCTGGCGTATGGATTCATCAAGACGCTTGGTTCCATATGGGCAACCTTGATAAAGGTGTCACCGCACATTATGACCTAAAAGGTTCACACCATGGGGTGTATGCATTTATCATCGAAGGTAAAGTAAAAATCGGTGATGAAGTATTAGATACTCGTGACGGTATGGGTATTGTTGATACCACTGGTTTTGATGTAGAAGCACTAGAAGATTCTCGTGTACTACTAATGGAAGTACCAGTTCAGTAATTATCAGTAACCCACTTATAGACTCGCTCAGATGTAACCAGTGAGTGTTATATAAACTAAAAAAGCCAAACCTTCGGGTTTGGCTTTTTTGTTGTCTTTTTCTTGCCCTAAAATAAGTTTACCAAAAGAAAGCTTATAAATGGACAAGTCACAGACTACAAGAATTAAGCGTACACAGAAAGATTACACACTAGGCTTTAAATTAGCACGGGATAGTTCCTTCGCTTAGTCTTTCGCTGACTATATTAGCGTAGCGCATTAAAAGCAGACTGTGAATAACCATTATTAGAAGTAGCAAAGCTTGCGTGTTGAAAACTACCCTCGTTGCTGCCAGCTAGGTTAGCATTAGAGGCACCGGTCAGATTCGAGTCATTTTTATATAGGCTGTTATAACGGCCCAATACTTTTTTAACATAGTTGCGGGTTTCTTTAAATGGAGGGATACCGCCGTATTTATCAACGTTGCCTTCGCCGGCATTATATCCAGCAACCACGTGCTCAATATTACCTTTAAAGCGTTTGCTCAGCCACGCTATATATTTGGCTGCGCCTTCGATATTCTCACTTGGGTTCCACGCATTTCGTACTTTAAAGCGGCGCGCAGTCGCTGGCATTAGCTGCATTAATCCTTGTGCCCCAACGGGAGAGCGGGCATTGGGGTTGAATGCAGATTCGGTATGCATCATTGCTTTCATTAAGGCAGGGTCAACGCCATGACGGGTAGCAGACGCCATAATATATTGGTCATACGCGTTGTTCTTGCTGCTGGTGCTTGGAGCGCTGAAACCGTTATAGCTATTTAAAGAGGAACCAGAAGATGCATCAGGGAGCTCAGAGGCACTTGGATAGTAGGTGACTTTAACTTTCTGGGTGAACTTGTCAAAATTACCAGAAGGATTAACATTAGTAAGCAGTACCTGTCCAGAGTCATCTTTATAGATATACATATTGCCTGCGTGCGCTGCCATTAACGAGGATGAGATTAACGCTGTACCAACAGCAAATTTGGCTGAACGAGAGAGTACTTTATTCAACAATTCAGTCATAGTTGTTTTCACTTTATAAACGCCGTATTAATTAAGAAGGCAAGAAAAATATCTTGCAGTATAGTCGCATAGCCAAATTGCGTCGCTAATGGTGATTCGTCAGAGACTCATCAATCATTTATTGTTAGCGATGCCTTATAGAATTTGGGTTTGATAGACCTGATTAATGACTATCGATTATAGGCTTGCCTGTTCGAGTGCTGTACCGATCACTTGTCACTTATGTCACGCCCTATCATTTATTTACGCTTAGATGCTGCTTTTTTATATAGCAAAGTACGCTAGTAAAGCATCACTCACGCACAGATAATCAATCTCTTATCATCGATAACAAAGGAGTGATAAGAGTGGCTTAGCTATGTGTAAGAAAGGGTAGCCGTTTGACGCGGCATTAGAATTGTACAATGTCCTATTAAGAATCAAGTTGAAAATGACCTTAGGGTTTAGAACAGGCTATTAGCATCCTTAATATAGCATTTATCAGGACGCGTATCTAATGCTTATGTCCGCTCGTATCCTTTTGACAGCACTATAGAAAGAATAAGTAACAATATTTCTGTTATTGTGCTACTGCTTTTAGCAGCGCCCTCAACTTAAATCAAAGCACATTAATTGAGGGATTAGAGTAACTAATAAATATGACGCTGATATTAATAATAATCATTTATAGATATCGGACTATCGTTTGGTTATCAAAAGTATCCTATAACCAAGCAGCTAAGAAAATAGGTACCCAAACCGCAGTCACTAAGCCATTTACTGCTAAGCCAAAAGCAGCATAACGACCAGCGGTATGACTAATTTGCCATGCCTCAACCGTACCAAAAGCATGAGCGGCAAGACCTAATGCTAAACCTTTGGCTCTGTCATCATCGACACGGCGGAATAAGAAGCGTGCCACCGCACCGCCAAGTAGTCCAGAGACGATAATAATAAGGTTAGCCAGTGCCAAAGGTGCTTTGATGATTTCTGCAATACTAAGGCCAATAGGAGTAGTCACTGAGCGTGAAGCAAACGCCAAAATAGTATCATGACTGAGTGCGAAGCCGTAAGCCATGCTCATGGGTAATAGCGCACCAACCACACTGGCGATAACAACAATGATAGTGAGCTTTTTGATGGGCAGCCCTTTGAAGTTCATGGTCGCTAGTGGGATGGCCAATAGCACAGTCACATAGCCCAGTAGGTGATCAAAAATAGGTTTGGCGACCGCATAATAATGGTCATAATCCCAGCTAAAGGTAAATAGAAATACCAATACTAACACTAGGGCAGTAATTACCATAGGCAGACCAGGGATACGCTTGGCAAGAATCCGGGCAAGCGTATGCGCGACTAAGGTAAGTAAAAAGGCAGCGGCAATAGTCATATACGTGGTACCCACAGGCATTTGGTCAAGTAATGTCATAGTAAGCCGCCTTATCTAATGGTTATCATTTGAAGAAGAAGAGTGCGAGCTTGATTCGTTATCTTGCTTATTCTCACCAAGCCAATAATTTGCTAAGGTAGCCAAGCCCCATAACGGTAGCAAAGTACTAACCACCATGGTCACGATAATACCAAGCAGCTCATCACCTAATCCAAATAGTAATAATCCTGCGCCAGCTGAGACTGGTAGAAAAGCAAAGCCACTATCGACCAATAAGGTATTACTGGCAGCAGTAATCCATTCAGGCAGTCCAATAGTAAACCGCCATATCATTAGTAAGACAAACAAGGTAATCATGCCGACGATGTTAGCCGCACTGGCATAGCCAAGCGCTTGGCATACCAATAGTGCACCTTCACGAATAAAGATGACAATTGCCAAAGTTAATAAAATAGCAATCGGCAATGACAGCTTCTTTTTGGCGGTAGAGGAGGCATGAGAATGTGACATAGCGTTTTATTACCCGTTGACGTTGATAGAAAAGCGAGCAGATTTATTCATAGAGCTTTCAAAGAGCCATAACTATAATTTATGACCTTGTCTCTTTGAATAAATTATTATGATAGTGGGGCAAAGCAGGATTGGCAATAGCTTGAGGATTTAAACTAAATATACTGACTATCTCAATAATACTTATGGGCGTCAATGTTTAACCTTACGTTGATTTGACTAGGGTATGGAAAATCATGCAGCTAATAAAAAAGCAGCAACCCTTATGGATTGCTGCTTTTTTATTAAACAGCTGTCTTATCAAGCTAATTATAGTAAGTAAGTCAGACTTTAAATCTAAGCTCGCTTAGTATATAACCTATGCTTAAACATTATTGTTATCTTTCGAGGTTAATAAGCTATCATCAAATGACTCTTCATATAGACGGTCGGCTTCTAAAGCTTCTTGCTCATCTTGTTCGGCTTTTAGTTGCTTCTCAAAAGGCTCAAGCTTAGGAATTAACAGCTCAGCTTGCTCGGTCGGCAGGACATCCATTGGGTCAATATCGGCTTCACCCAATAACTGCTGCAATATATCTGCAGGCAAGCGAATGGTTAATATTTCATGGCCCGATTCATCATAGCCTTCTTGCTCGACGACATCTAGACGATACAGCTCATTCTTAAAGTTGCCGGCATCAAAGGGTAGGGTTAGCTCAAAGGTATTTAATTTACCGGTTAATAACTGCTGAACCGCTGTGCTCAGCATGCTCATACCAAGGTCAGCTTTGGCAGATACATAGACGCGGCTTGGCACATTCGGCTTACGATAATTGATTCGAGCCGGTTCACCGGTTAAATCAATCTTGTTATAAACATTGAGCACTGGCACATCGTTATTAATCTCTGCCAATACCTCTTTTACCGCTTTAATTTGCTCATGCATCTCTGGGTTAGCAGAATCAATGACGTGCAGTAATAAGTCAGCTTCAAGCGTCTCTTCTAACGTTGCATGGAACGACTCAACCAATTCGTGAGGTAAGTGACGTACGAAACCAACGGTATCAACTAAAACCACACGGCCAACGCCTTGCCAGTCCAAACGTCGTAGCGTTGGATCAAGGGTTGCAAACAATTGGTCAGCAGCGTAAATATCTTCATCGGCTAAGCGATTAAATAATGATGATTTACCAGCGTTGGTATAACCTACCAGTGAAATGGTCAATACATCTGACTTTTGACGTTTTGCACGGCCTTGCGCTCGGGTTTGTTTTACTTTATCCAAGCGATTCTTTAACTGAGTCACTCGCACTTGCAGTAGACGTCTATCCGTCTCAAGCTGAGTTTCACCTGGACCACGCAGACCAATACCCCCTTTTTGACGCTCCAAATGCGTCCAACCACGTACCAATCGAGTTGCTAAGTGGTTTAGCTGAGCTAATTCTACTTGCAGTTTACCCTCATAAGTACGAGCACGCTGAGCGAAAATATCCAAAATCAGACCGGTGCGATCTAGCACGCGGCACTGAAATAACGCCTCTAAGTTACGCTCTTGCGAGGGTGATAAACTGTGATTAAAAATCACAATATCTGCACCTAATGCTTGCACTTGCTCTGCAATCTCTTGCGCTTTACCACTGCCCACGAAATACTTGGCATCTGGCTTTTGCCTTGAACCCTTAATAATTTCCAGCTGGTTTGCGCCTGCTGAATCAACCAATAACTTAAATTCTTCTAAGTCATCAGGGTCTGAGATTTGTCTAACATCTAAATGTACTAGGATGGCACGCTCGCCACCTTTGTGTCTCTCAAAATACTCCAAAAATATCCACCTATCTTATTAATTTATGTTGTACGGATTATAAATGATTTGGTCATTATTTATACCAAACTATTTCCCGTTACTGTCTATTAATGACGGTAACAGTGGCGAATTAAAAGGCCAAACGTTTAAATTAATACAAATATAAGACATAACAGGGCACTAATGAGTCATTATAATTTCAGTGAACACTTGATAACTGGGATTGATTGTTTGCTATAATCCTGATGTTATTGGTATTTATCCATTACACCGCAATGAATGAAATTTCTCCAATAGATAACTCATAAATAGGGCAGTGTGGGCATATGTTGAAGCAAACGACACAATCTAATAAGACAGACGATAATAAATCAGCACAATCAGATCACGCTTTTAAATCATCTGAATCGAACGAGTCAACCTCTTCTAAATCACTTAGGAGCAAATTGGCACATAAGCTTAAGCAACAAGCCAGACGCGGTAAAGTGGTATTGGGCCTTAGCAATACTATGATTGGTGGTTATAGAGCCGCAACCAAAATTGACGCTTGGCGTGAACCACCACGTGAGATTTTGCCTAAATATATTCAAGCGTTTTGTCGTCAGGCAGCCGGTGTGTTCGGGGTGCAAGTCGTTGAGGTTGAGCCAGTGCCGCAAAGACATGCACTATGGGTGTGTAACCATATCTCATGGATGGATATTCCGGTTATGGGCACGGTAACGCCTGCTTTCTTCTTATCAAAAGCGGAAGTGGAAAAGATGCCTGTATTTGGGGTGTTGGCCAAAGCGGCCGGTACGCTATTTATTAATCGTGGCTCTGGTGATGCTGCTTCTGTTGCCACACAGATGACGACCTTTTTAAAGCAGGGCTATTCGGTGCTGTTTTATCCTGAGGCGACTACCACAGATGGCACTCATATCAAAAAGCTACATGGTAAATTACTACAGGCGGCTATCGATGCAGACACACTCGTTCAGCCCATGGTTATCTGCTATGTCAATCATAAAGGCAAGCTTGATGAGACCGTACCTTTTTACGGCGGTATTTCTTTAAAGCACAGTCTATTTAGAGTGATTGATAGTGAGCCTGTGACGGCTTTCGTATTGCCCCTTGAGCCGCTATCTCCTACAGGTAAAACGCGAGAGGAGTTAACAGCGGAGCTGCAAGATCATATGCAGGTAGGTCTAGAAGAGCTGCATAGCCGCGTGTTGAACAAAAAACAAGATTCTGCGTGATAGCCACACATTTATTAGCAAAAGTTATTCAAACTGGCATTGTCTAGATAGATTCAAAAGATATAGTGTGAGGCTAATTTAGTAAAGTATGCTGTCAGCATTTTACTTGATACAGATAAATACTGATATAATCGATGCTATCAGCATAATTGCTGACCACACACTATTTTATATTTAAAGTGCTACTGCACTGATTTAACTAAGGATTTATATGACGCAACCAGTGTCAGGTAAGGATACTACCAAAAACAAGCCCAGTCTTAATTCGAAAGGCAGTCGCCTGTTAAAAGTACGCAAACTACGTCAGTTTCTAGCCACACCAGTGAGTACGCAGCTCAAACGAGGTCAGGTGCTTAAAGGCATGACCACCACCATGGTCAATGGTTATAGAGCCATTAGCAAAATTGATGGTTGGGGCGATGAGCCAAAGCGTGACAAGGTACTGCGCTACAATAAGATATTTTGTAGCAAAATGGCAGGCGCGTTTAATGTCAAGGTGGTTGAGGTTGAGCCGATGCCAGAGACGCAAGGTCTGTGGGCTGCCAACCACGTATCTTGGATGGATATTCCCGTAATGGGTAGCGTAGTGCCAGCGTTCTTTCTATCTAAAGCAGAAGTGGAGGCCATGCCGGCCTTTGGCCGCTTAGCGCGTGCTTGCGGTTCGTTATTCATCAAGCGCGGCTCTGGTGATTCAGGCAAAGTATCTGATCAAATAACTGACTTTCTAAAAAAAGGCCACTCGGTTATCTTTTATCCAGAAGGTACCACTAACGACGGCAGTTGTATTAAACCTTTGTATGGCAAATTGCTGCAATCAGCGATTGATGCGGACAAACCCGTGCAGCCCATTGTTATCTGCTATGTGAATGCTGAAGGTGAGCTCGATGATACGTTACCTTTTGTCGGCGAGACTACCTTTGTTGAAAGTTTTTTGAATGTGATGGATAGCCATCTAGTAACCGCTTATATCCTACCTCTAGAGCCTTTATCTACTACTGGTAAAACACGCGAAGAGCTTACCCAGGAGCTCCAAGAGCATATGCAGCAAGGTTTAGATTCACTCAAATTGCGTGTCTTGACCAAATCTGATAAGACCTCAGCTTAAGACAGTTGTGTTCCGTCCTAAAATAAGGTGCGTTAACAAATGATGTCATCAACTAAGGTGATGGGTTTGGTTGTCTAGTATGTACCGCTTCAATCGCCTGTAATACATCATCGCTTAACTCAAGATTGATACTGTCAATATTGGACTTTAATTGATTCATTGAGGTTGCACCAATAATATTACTGGTCACAAAATGATGGCTGTTTACAAATGCTAGCGCCATTTGTGCCATATCTAGTCCCGCATCTTTGGCAATTTGTGCATATTGCTCTGTCGCTGACTTGGCTTCTTCATTAATATAGCGTTGGAAACGATCATACATAGTCAAGCGCGCACCCTCTGGTTTTTTACCATCTAGGTATTTACCAGATAAGACGCCAAATCCAAGAGGCGAGTAGGCAAGCAGTCCAATATTCTCACGGTGAGACACTTCAGCTAAGCCAACCTCATACAGGCGATTAAGTAAGCTATATGGGTTTTGAACCGTTATAGGGCCTTGCAAGCCATTTTGTTCAGCTTCCCACAAGTAGCGCATCACGCCCCAAGCGGTATCATTGGATAAGCCCCACGCTCTAATACGGCCCTTTTTAATCTCGTCATTTAACGCTTCAATGGTTTCTAAAAATGGCGTCAACTCACTTAAATCTTGCTGAGCCATCTCTTCGGTATAGCCTCGAGTGCTAAAAAAGTTGGTTTGACGCTCTGGCCAATGCAGTTGATATACATCAATATAATCGGTCTGTAGGCGTTTTAGATTACCATCGAGTGCCTCACAAATATGTTTGGCGTTAAAGCGAGTATTGCCGTCACGCAAAAAACTCATCGGTGATATCTTACTGGCAAGCACGACCTCATCACGGCGTTTATTTTTAGTAAACCAAGTGCCGATGAAACGCTCGGTGTCACCTTGTTTGTCTTCTGCAGGCGGTGATGGATACATTTCAGCAGTATCCCAAAAGTTTACGCCTTCAGATAATGCAAAATCCATCTGTTCATGGGCTTGCGCTTCAGTATTTTGTTGGCCCCACGTCATGGTACCTAAGCAAATCTTTGACACTTTATCGCCAAGCTTTGGCAGGGTGGTATATTTCATCAGTAACTCCTTACGGTATTTTTATAATAATTTAATGGACTCACATTAATTGAATGCCGGTTTGACCTGGCGGCGTTACCTTAAAGATTTGAACTTTAAACAGAACAGTTTGTCCCGCCAGTGGGTGATTAAAATCAACCTCGACATCATCGTCGGTCACTTTACTGACTACGCCCGGTAAAGTGTTTTTACCTTTGTCTTCAAACTCAATCATCATGCCCACTTCTGGATTTGGCTCTGATAACGCAAATTGGGTACGGGTAAAGGTTTGTACGTTATCTTTGTTCCACTCTCCAAACGCTTGTTCCGGCTCTAGATGAGCAGTACGCGTATCACCGGCGCGAAGATTATTTAACACACTCTCAAATCCTGGCAGTAAGCTGCCATCGCCAACGGTTAGGCTCACAGGTTCAGGACGGTTAAAGGTTGAATCAATGACTGTACCATTTTCAAGAGATACCTCAAAATGTAATGCTACTTGGCTGCCTTGGGTAATGCGGGTGTCATGATTTGGATTAATAAAATCGGTATTAGCAGAAGATGAATTACTCATAAAATAGTCGCTTATTGGAATGATGTAAAAGGTGTTTCAAGGGTAGAGGGACCCTTAAAATAATGCGCCTAGTTTATCATAAAGCACAATTAGCAGTGAGAGGGTTATAAAAGAGGATTATAAAGGAGGGTTATAAAAAAATAGTGAAGATTGGCTAGCGGATTAGTGAAAGGTAAGTAGGAAAATAGATTCTTAGATGTTATAAGCTATTTTCTTAAGATAGGTTGCCTAAAATAGAGAAAGAGTCAGGCGTAAAATAAGACAATATTTAATCACTCCCTTGAAAGTTAGCAACAGTGACCTAAAATAGGCAATCTCACAGCGGGTTAATGCTGATGAGATAAAGTCAATAGGCACTTGAGTATTGCTCAATAAGTCTATATAATATAGTGTCCGAAAAATGGGTAAGCTGTCATAGCTTTAAATGCTTATTTTGGTCTCAAAGTGCCGATGCTTTGATGTAAACAAGCGTTATTAACGTGAATGGCTTAATGACCCATTTTTTTGTATTTAATAAACGGGAGAAGGATGCCTTATGGCAACAACTAACCAATTGATTCGTAAGGGTCGTAAAGTAATCAAGGAAAAGTCAGGCGTTCCTGCATTACAAGCGTGCCCACAACGTCGCGGTGTATGTACTCGTGTATATACAACCACACCTAAAAAGCCTAACTCTGCAATGCGTAAAGTTTGCCGCGTTCGCCTAACATCTGGCTATGAAGTTTCTAGCTACATTGGCGGTGAAGGCCATAACTTACAAGAGCACAGTGTTGTACTAATCCGTGGTGGTCGTGTTAAAGACTTACCAGGTGTACGTTATCACACTGTTCGCGGCGCACTTGACTGTGCAGGCGTGAAAGACCGTAAACAAGGTCGCTCTAAATACGGTGCTAAGAAGCCAAAATCTTAATTAGCACATTACTTAATTTAATGCATGGGCTCGGTGTCTCATTAGAGAACATACCACCATGCAGTAAGGCTGGCTGGTAACCACTTTTAAACCTATTAATATGGTTATGAATGCCAGACAACCCTGAAGACAAGGAAATTTATTATGCCAAGACGTCGCGTCGTCGCTACCCGTGAGATCCTACCGGATCCAAAATTTGGTAGCCAAACCATTGCTAAATTCATCAACCACGTGATGAGCCATGGTAAAAAATCTACTGCTGAGCGTATCGTTTACGGTGCACTTGAGCAAGTTTCTGAAAAGCGTAACATCGAAGATCCAGTTGCATTCTTCGAAGAAGTTCTTGAAAACGTTCGCCCAATGGTCGAAGTTAAAGCTCGCCGTGTTGGTGGTGCTACGTATCAAGTACCTATGGAAGTACGCCCCTCCCGTCGTACTGCTCTAGCGATGCGCTGGCTTGCAGAAGCCGCTGCGAAGCGTTCTGAGAAATCTATGGCGTTACGTTTAGCTGGTGAATTAGCTGATGCCTCTGAAGGCAAAGGCGCTGCTATGAAGAAACGTGACGAAGTTCACCGTATGGCAGATGCTAACAAAGCATTCTCTCACTACCGCTTCTAAGTTTAGATTTAGTGAAATGGCTGATTAACTTATTCATCAAGTAGCCGAGCATCAGTTCAATATATCGCTATTAATAATCTAGGTTATTAATAGTACCCTATAAAAAATTACATAAACTATCGTTTGCTTACTTGCCTAATTTGGTAAATTGGTACTAACGGTATTCACGTAATAACGATTAAGTTTTTGATAAGGGTTGGAGAGTTTGAGTCACTGTTGATCTAAAGCACAACAATAATCAACAACTAGGTGGTTTATTAAAGTACTAGGCACAGGCAGTCGCCGAACAGGTATCATAAAAATGTCATCTTTAGTGGTTACTCTACCATTCTGCCTATCATTAACACGTAATACGAAATAAATTATAAAGACATTCCATTAGGAAAAAATTATGGCACGTTCAACCCCCCTAAACCGATATCGCAATATTGGTATCTCAGCACACATCGATGCTGGTAAAACAACGACTACTGAACGTATTTTATATTATACTGGTGTAAGTCATCAGATTGGTGAAGTACACGATGGTGCTGCTACTATGGACTGGATGGAACAAGAGCAGGAACGTGGTATTACAATTACCTCTGCTGCAACCACTTGTTTCTGGTCAGGTATGGGGCAGCAATTCCCTGAACACCGTATCAACATTATTGACACCCCAGGTCACGTTGATTTCACGATTGAAGTAGAACGTTCAATGCGTGTACTTGACGGCGCGTGTATGGTTTATTGCGCAGTTGGTGGTGTACAGCCACAGTCTGAAACAGTATGGCGTCAGGCTAACAAATATAAAGTTCCTCGTTTAGCGTTTGTTAATAAAATGGACCGTGTTGGTGCTGACTTCTACCGTGCAGTAGAACAAGTTAAAACACGCCTAGGTGGCAACCCAGTACCTGTTGTTATTCCAATTGGTAAAGAAGATGACTTCGAAGGTGTTATCGACCTAGTTACTATGAAAGCCATATATTGGGATACTGAATCTCAAGGTATGAAGTTCGAAGAGCGTGAAATTCCAGCTGAACTTCAAGAAAAAGCGGAAGAATACCGTAGCCAGTTAGTTGAAGCTGCTGCTGAAGCTAACGAAGAGCTAATGAACAAGTACTTAGAAGGCGAAGAGCTAACTGAAGACGAAATTCATGCTGCTATCCGTGAGCGTACTATCGCTAACGAAATCATTCCAATGCTTTGTGGTACTGCCTTTAAGAACAAAGGTGTACAGAAAATGTTGGACGCGGTAATTCGTTATATGCCAGCACCTCCAGACGTTCCAGCAATTCGTGGTATTTTAGACGATAAAGACGAAACTGAAGGCACTCGTGAAGCGTCTGATGATGCACCATTCTCAGCGTTAGCATTTAAAGTAATGAACGACAAGTTCGTTGGTAACTTAACCTTCGTACGTGTTTACTCGGGTGTTATCAAACAGGGTGATAGCGTTTATAACCCAGTTAAGATGAAACGTGAGCGTATTGGTCGTATCGTTGAGATGCATGCTAATGAGCAAAAAGTACTAGACGAGATTCGTGCTGGTGACATTGCTGCACTAGTTGGTATGAAAGACGTTGGTACTGGTGATACATTATGTGATGAAAACGAAGTAATCACTCTAGAGCGTATGGAGTTCCCAGAGCCAGTAATCAGTCTAGCTGTTGAGCCTAAGACTAAAGCTGACCAAGAGAAAATGTCTACTGCGCTTGGCCGTCTAGCTAAAGAAGATCCTTCATTCCGTGTTCACACAGATGAAGAATCAGGTCAAACTATCATCAGTGGTATGGGTGAGCTTCACTTAGAAATTCTTGTTGACCGTATGAAACGTGAATTTAAAGTAGAAGCTAACATCGGTGCACCGCAAGTTGCTTATCGTGAAACTATTCGCAACTCAGTTGAACAAGAAGGTAAATTTGTTCGTCAGACTGGTGGTCGCGGTAAGTTCGGTCACGTTTGGTTAAAACTTGAGCCAATCGATCTTGATTCTGGTATTGACTATCAGTTCGAAGAACAAATCGTTGGTGGTGTTGTACCTAAAGAATACCATGGCGCTGTGGATAAAGGTATCCAAGAGCGTATGAAGAACGGTATTCTTGCTGGTTACCCAATCGTTGGTGTTAAAGCGACTTTATATGATGGTTCTTACCATGACGTTGACTCGGATGAGCTATCGTTCAAAATGGCAGGTTCTATCGCGTTCAAGAAAGGCTTCATGAATGCTAACCCAGTACTTCTTGAGCCAATCATGAAAGTAGAAGTTGAAACGCCAGAAGAATACATGGGTGATATCATGGGTGACTTAAACCGTCGTCGTGGTATGGTTCAAGGTATGGAAGATTTACCTGGTGGTAACAAGCAGATTCGTGCTGAGGTGCCATTATCAGAAATGTTTGGTTATGCAACTAATGTTCGTTCACAGTCTCAGGGCCGTGCAACCTACTCAATGGAATTCGAAAAATACGCTGAAATTCCAAAATCTGTTGCTGACGACATTATCAAGAAATTCTCTGGTAAAGACGAAGACGAAGAGTAAGTCTATTTATTCAGCCAATGATAATAGGCTACGGTGGCAAAATGCTACCGTAGCCTAAGAATAAAATAAGCAATATAATCAAGTCGTTGCTATTCCTATCAGAAATGTATTGTAATTAGTTGATGAAATTATGACCAATTACGTATCAAGGGCTTGTCATATGCTTATGTTTTCTTATATCATTTGCTACTGACTTGATCATCACTTTCAAGATATTTTAATAATTTGACAGAGGATGGATGAGTAACCATTAATGATTACGACATCTCATCATTTGTTTTAACTGAATTTAGATTTTAAAAGAGGACACACACATGGCAAAGGCCAAGTTTGAACGTAACAAACCGCACGTTAACGTTGGTACCATCGGTCACGTTGACCACGGTAAAACCACACTAACAGCTGCTATCGCAACTGTCGCTGCTAAAACTTCAGGCGGCGAAGCAAAAGACTACGCGTCAATTGACTCAGCACCAGAAGAAAAAGCACGTGGTATTACCATTAACACCTCACACATTGAGTATGACACTGAAGCACGTCACTACGCACACGTAGACTGCCCAGGTCACGCTGACTATGTTAAAAACATGATTACTGGTGCGGCACAGATGGACGGCGCTATTCTAGTAGTATCTGCTACTGACGGCCCAATGCCACAGACACGTGAGCACATCTTGTTATCACGTCAGGTTGGCGTACCATACATCATCGTATTCATGAACAAATGTGACATGGTTGATGACGAAGAATTACTTGAGCTAGTAGAAATGGAAGTACGTGAATTACTTTCTGACTACGACTTCCCAGGTGATGACACCCCAATCATCAAAGGTTCTGCACTAGAAGCTCTAAATGGTAACGACGGTAAGTATGGTGAGCCAGCAGTTATCGAACTACTAGAAACTCTAGACACTTACATCCCAGAACCAGAGCGTGACGTTGACAAAGCATTCCTAATGCCAATCGAAGACGTATTCTCAATCTCAGGTCGTGGTACTGTTGTAACTGGCCGTGTTGAGTCTGGTGTAGTACGTGTTGGTGACGAAATCGAAATTGTTGGTATTCGTGATACTCAAAAGACGACGTGTACTGGTATCGAGATGTTCCGTAAGTTACTAGACGAAGGTCGTGCTGGTGAGAACTGTGGTGTACTATTACGTGGTACTAAGCGTGAAGACGTACAACGTGGTCAAGTACTTGCTAAGCCAGGTTCAATCACTCCACACACCAAGTTTGACGCAGAAGTATACGTACTATCAAAAGAAGAAGGTGGTCGTCACACGCCATTCCTAAATGGTTACCGTCCACAGTTCTACTTCCGTACTACTGACGTAACGGGTGCTATCTCATTACAAGACGGTACTGAAATGGTAATGCCAGGCGATAACGTTGAGATGAGCGTAGAGCTAATCCACCCAATCGCTATGGACAAAGGTTTACGTTTCGCAATTCGCGAAGGTGGCCGTACTGTAGGTGCGGGTGTTGTTGCTAGCGTTAAAGACTAATATCTTTAATC
>NZ_JBXYJF010000021.1:0-58293 GCF_057396245.1 Psychrobacter sp. CX16 | reverse complement strand
GAACAACATTAGACCGTCTATGACAGATGGCTATGACTGTTATCAAAATGCTTTAGCTGAACGCGTTAATGGCATTTTAAAGGATGAGTTTTTAATTCATCAGTGTAATACGTTAGATGAGCTAAGAGTGCTCGTTGATGAGTCGGTTTATATTTATAATCATATGAGACCGCATTTAAGTTTGAATATGAGAACGCCTTTCGAGTTTCATCAAAGTTATGGGTGTTCTGCATAGAAAAAACCAGATACACGGGGTATCTGGCTTGTTTTAAATCATCAACCTATTTTAGGACGAGACATATAAAGTTAAAAGGCAGGCTTAATGTTATTTACGTTTGTTAACGTGGACTATCATTGCCGGTCATACTTATTCACTCTTTTTTTATGTTAATATACTTGTCATAGGCAGCGACCTTGCTTGCTTAAACACTCTAAATGACACATTGTGAAAATATAATAGGCGTCATTGAGTCTTTATTTAACGCTCAATGTCTTAGATGTGACCTCATTTATTTATGTTATAAACAGCCGCAGCGCTTGTAAAAGGTTGATACTGTCTCGATTATCAATGTATAGATTGATATTAACGAGCAGACGCTATCCCTATTTAACAGTTAGTATTTAACTAAATAACAAGCAGTAAGCTAAGCGATAAATAGTCAGTACCTAAGCAGGTTAAGCAAGTAAGTAAGTGATTTATTAACAATCAAGCATAACGCTTAACCCTATTCTATAAGCAAGACTCACATTTCGACTCAATTAAAATATAAATAACTTATACGGTATTCTATGACCTGGAACGATCCAAACGCACAACAAGAAGCTCAAAACTACGACAATCCTATCCCAAGCCGTTTGCTTATTTTGCAAACCTTAGCGGATAAGGGTGAGCTGACTCACAAGCAATTAGCCGAATCTTTTGGCATCACCAATGAAGATCAGTTTGATGCCTTAGGTAATCGCTTAAAAGCGATGGTACGCGATGGCCAAGTCAATCGCGACGGCAGACCTTATAAATATCGTGCTGTAACCAAACAAGATGTGGTTAATGGTACGGTTTCTGCACATGCCAAAGGTTTCGGCTTTGTGGTGCTAGATGATATGCCAGACTTGTTTTTACATGAAAAGCAAATGCGCTGGGTATTTAATGGCGACACTGTCGATGCGATTGGTACTTCAACCGATAATCGTGGCCGTACAGAAGGCCGTATTATCGAAGTGACCGACCGTCAACAGACCCATTTTATTGGCACACTTGAAAAAGACGACGAAGGTTACACCGTCAGTCTAGCCAGTCCAAATAACCATCAACCAATTACCGTGACTGAAGCCAACGTTAAGGCCATGAATGCCAAACTTGGTGTCCCAGTAAAAGTTGATATTATTGATTGGCCAAACCAGCACGAATTTGCTACTGGTAAAATTGTTGAAGTAATGGATGACGATAACGACCGTGAGGTTATTATCGAGACCACCTTGCTTAACTACGATATCCCAAGCGAATTTGGTGCAGCGGTACTAAAGCAAGCCAACAGCTATAAGGAGCCGACCGAAAAAGACGTCAAAGGCCGTACAGATATTCGTGACCTACCAATGGTTACCATTGATGGCGAAGATTCACGTGACTTTGACGATGCGGTATTCGCTGAAAAACGCTCGGGCGGTAACTACCGTGTGGTCGTTGCAATCGCAGATGTCAGCCATTATGTGACACCTAATTCAGCGCTTGACCATGAAGCCTTTGAGCGTGGTACCTCTGTTTACTTCCCGCATCACGTGGTTCCGATGCTACCAGAAGTACTATCAAATGGCCTGTGCTCGTTAAACCCAGGTGTTGACCGTTTATGTATGGTGGCAGATATCAAACTGTCGCGTGCCGGCAATATCACTGGTTATGAGTTCTATCCATCAGTGATGCATTCGCAAGCACGTCTGACCTACAATCAAGTAAACGATTACTTTGATAGTAATAAAGAAGGCGTTCCTGAATCGTTAACCGACAATAAAGACGTTAAGAAGTCTGTCGATACCATGCATCAGTTATATAAAGTGCTGGTGAAAAAACGCGAACAGCGCAATGCGATGGAGTTTGAGACGCCTGAGACTTATATCAAGTTTAACGAAGAAGGTGGCATTGAGGCTATCGTACCGCGTACTCGTGGCGATTCACACAAACTGATTGAAGAGTTAATGCTACTTGCCAACACTTGTGCGGCTAACTTTGCATTAAAAGAAGAGCTGCCGGTACTGTATCGTAACCATGATAAGCCTAATACCGAAAAGTCGAGCATGATTCATGAGTATGCCAAAAACTTTGGTATCGCTTTCCCAGAAGAAAGCCCGACTCAAGCGGATTACAAGCGTATTATCGAAGCGACAAAAGATCGTCCAGATGCGGTGAGTATTCACAGTATGCTACTGCGTTCTATGATGCAGGCTAACTACTCGCCTGATAACATCGGTCACTTTGGTTTGGCTTACGACGAGTATTCACACTTTACCTCACCGATTCGCCGCTATCCTGACTTAATGCTGCATCGTGCGATTAAAGCAAAAGTCACTGGTAAAAAACAGCCAGAGATGGACTTTACGCTAGAAGAGGCCGGTCAGCAAACCTCAGATACCGAGCGCCGTGCCGAAAAAGCCTCTCGCTTTGTTGAAAGCTGGCTGAAGTGTCATTATATGAAAGACCACGTTGGTGAAGAGTTTGATGGTGTCGTCACCGCAGTGACCAGCTTTGGCCTGTTTATTAACCTAACTGAACTGTTTATTGATGGTTTGGTGCATATATCAAACGTCGGTAATGATTACTTCGTTTATGATGAGAAGCAGCAGCAGTTGATTGGTAAAGACAAAGGTAACTTATACGGCTTAGGCGACTTAGTACGTATTAAAGTAGCCGGCGTTAATATGGACTTGTTACAAATTGACTTTGATTTAATCGCTAAGCTAAAAGCCAGCGCCATGAATCAAACTAAAAAAGAGGGTAAGGCCAAACCTGCAAATCAAAGCAAAGTGGGTGATGAGAAGAAACCAACTCGTCGCCATAACAGCCGCAGTAAAAGCAAACCGAAACCTAAAAGCTAATAATTGATTATTGGCTCAGTTTAAAGTTAGTTGTGAACTGTTATCTTATTTAATCAGTCACCTTAACTAACTGAGTCATCAATACCTTGAAACCCAAAGCTGTTTAGCCCTGCTAAGCAGCTTTTCTTTTGCCCTAATATTTTTGCCATAATTATAGGGTTTTAAATAAATACCAAATCTTGACATTAATATGAAAACTGTGGGCAACACCGAGAGATATTATAACGTTCTATATTTTTACCAATTATCATTATTATAGGGCTACATATTTAAATATTAGCTTATAAAACAATAACTTAATCACAACCTTATACCTAGTATGATGTCCACAAGAATAGTGTTAGAATAATAGTTAGGTAGACAAGTTGCTACTTATTCGTTATCAAATTCAATCAATGACAATGATGTTAGTCATAACGTTGAATTTAGTTATGAGATTAGTTTACGTCTCCATAAGTAAATTAACAGATAGGGCTCAGGTCGCCTACGTTACATTCAGTGTTTAAATAAATAATATTTTAATAAATACTGTTTTATTAATAAGAAAATTAACCATAAAAAGGAATTATATAATGACAGTTGCTAAGAATATTGAAGTCAGCAGTACCTCAACCAAAAGCTTTGAAGATGCCATTCAAAAAGGTATCGCACAAGTTTCTAAAACAGTAAATAGCGTCCAAGGCGCTTGGGTCAAAGAACAAAAAGTCGGTGTATCTGATGGTAATATCAGCTCATACCATGTAATCATGATTGTTAGTTTTGTGATCGATGGCAGTGAAGATATGGGTTAACCCCTTACTTTGAACCTTTTTATTGTATAAAAAAGAAGAGAAAATACCGCTATCTTAGATAGCGGTATTTTTTGTTTATTCTCTTCTTCTAGGTTAGCGTTAACTCGGCACTGATGGGCAAATGGTCAGACAATCCAGACCACGGTTTGCCCTTATGTACCCAAGCACGTTTTACCTTTAAGTTACGCACGTAAATACGGTCTAAACTCAGTACAGGTAGTTTAGCAGGAAAGGTGGGGAGCAACTTATTGTGCTGGTCCATAAAGGCTTCGGTCATATTTAGCTCTTTAGCGAGCTTTTGACAGGATACCTTCTTCCAGTCATTAAAGTCACCAGCTAATATCAAAGGTCGATTCTGATCGATGGTTTCATTAACATAGGTAGCAATGGCATCGTATTGCTTTTGTCGATCATTCTCTAGCAAATTTAGGTGAGCGCATAAAATAATGATTGTCTCATCCCAGCCTTCTGGATGTACTTCACAATGCAATACACCACGCTTCTCAAGCTTATTAACGGTGATATTAATATTATGCTTTGGGTCAAGTGGATGACGGCTTAATACCGCATTGCCGTGATGCCCATTATCATATTCAGAGTTCTTCCCATAGCTGTGATCAAGATTTAAATATTCACCAAACCACTCATGCTGCGACTGATTCGGGTATTCGTTGTACTTGATCATACGCTTCAAGTTTTGACCCTGCACTTCTTGTAGACACAAAATATCTGGGTTTAGCTCACGTAACGCCTCCCCTATCTTTTTGGTCACAACTTGTCTATTTAGCGGCGACATACCCTTATGGATGTTATAGCTTGTCAGAACAATACTGCTTTTTTGACTCATTATAGGCACACTGTTATTGATGAGATATGGTCGATATTATACTAGAGTAAAACACCTTTGACTGTACTCAGCATAGCGTAAGTAGATGTCTATCTGATTAAAGTATAGATGCTCGAATACTAAAAGCTTAAATATATAAGCAAATATATAAGATTAAACCGATAAAAAAGCACTGGCCAATGACTTGACCAGTGCTTTTAACATCTTCATTAAAAGATACTCAGCAAATAGACCATTCTAGATTAGTAGCGGGTTACTAAAGCGATTGGCTGATCTTCACCCAACGTCTCTATTGTTAAGAATACAACATCACCGCCATTATGCATAACAAGCTCAATGATTTCACCAACCGCATCATCGGTTACGCCGTCTGCTGCAGGGTCGTCTGCTAATTCTAGCGTTTGCGCTTTGGCATCTATTTTTGCAGGTTGGATATAACCTTTACGTACATATAAGGTCTCGCCAGCACCTTGGAAAGCTGCTTTATAAATTTCTTGCAAGTCAGTACGTACTAAATCTGCACCACGTGCCTGTTCAATTTTACCCAGTGCTTCTTCATGCAAGCTGCTGCGATAGCCTTCGATAGCTTCTTGTACGCCATCAATAATATGCTGTGCTGAACCATTTTCTAAATCAGTAATGTGGTCAACAGTCGCAATAATATTGTCAGGACGGTCACACACTTCTTTGTAGAAGCTGATATTACGCGCATCACCGACAATCACTAATGGCATTTTATGATCGCCCCATAGCTCTTGCACGCTCTTATCCACACGGTTTAAGAACTCTTTTAGATAGTTATCTTCATTCGATGCATTCGAACGAGCTGCACCACTTGATGTATGCAATGTCGTGTTTTCAATAGGGAATGGAATATGATCCATATGATTTTGTGCATCGTCGTTTTTATCAAACTCAAGCACAACACGATCGTTTGATGCTTCGATTAGACGAGCATGCTCACGAGTAATGACAACAGTATAGTAATGTACTGCACTTGCCATATCACGTACTAAGTCACGTGTGGCGAAATGTTCACCAAGAATCACACGCTCTTCAGTATCTAGTGGTAAACGGATTACCTTAACGTCATCAGTGCTAGCAAAAATCGCTAACGTATCCAAATTGTAATTATGATCCAGCTCATCCGTTTCGGCATGGATTTTTTCTAGAATAGTCGCCGCAGTGCGCTTGTCATATTCGTTAGTAATGCGCTCTTCTGCCACTTTTAATTGGTTTTTTAGAGCAATGTGGTCTTTCTCATTGGCAGGATGCTCGCGGTGAGTTTTAACAAAGATACTAACCGCTGGATTTGCTGTGGTTTCACGTAAACTCTTTAGTGTCGCTTTCATAAATAGTCCTTACTTATACTTAATGAATTTTTATAATTAAACAGTACTGAATAACGTACTTATACTGGATAATCGTGTTAAAAATAATCTGGCTTATAAAACAACCATGTCACCGATTTCTGCCGTTATATCTTTTATAATGTGATTTATAGTTATGCAATCGATTTAAATATGGCAACCCATTCGGATTTAAAACCAGATATAAAAATCTACTGCTTTAATTATTGTTATTAAATCCCTTAAGCGGCATCTTCAAGCAGGTGACATAATCTAGTTTCATAATTTCAGAGTAACAACCCGAGTCAATGAAGACTATACGGGCTTTGTAAATAATGTAATTACTCTTCGTGCCTTGTTCCTGTTGTGTAACCACTTCTGCTAAACCGAAACCTTATAGCCAATTTAGGTTACCTGTATTCACAAAATCTCTGATACTAACTGCACGCTACTGAAGATTATCTGGTCGTTATTCTCAAGCATGCGCCTAACTTGTAATCTGTCATGATAGGCACAATAGTTATACTATTAACTTATAAATAACAAGCATCCTATAACGACAATTGGTTCAAATCGTCAGTACTGAGCATTTCATCTTTCATTGAATATTAGGAAAATAATTATGCAAAATTCGTCTACCTCTATACTAGATAATAATTTACATCTTGTTGATTTCTCTAGCGTGACCCCTGAGCAGTTACGTGCGCTGGTGACTGCAGCAATAGATAAAGGCAACCAGTTTTTAGATGACTTAGACAATGCCGACAATCATGTTGATAGCACGCAAGCACTGACAAATATCATTGAATTTGATCACATCGGTCTAGAATTAGACCGCAGCTGGGGCGTTTTATCTCATTTAAATAGCGTGATGAGTAATGATGAGATTCGTCATGTTCATCATGAACTACTGCCATTATTATCGGCTTTTGGTACTCGTGTTGGTCAGCACAAGCCCCTGTATCAGCACTATCAAGCTGTAAAAAAGGATGCTTCAGTATTTAATTCATTAGAAACTGCGCGTCAGCGTGCAATTGAGCTTGCTATGCAGAGTTTCGAGTTATCGGGTGTGGCACTACCCACTGACAAACAAGCCACCTATGCAGACATACAAAGTCAATTGTCGACCTTATCTGCTAAATTCTCTGACAATATCTTAGATGCCACCCAAGCGTTTGCATTACCGTTAACAGATGAGCAGTTATCTGGTATTACAGACAGTGGCCTTGCCATGCTACAAGCCGCCGGTGAGCAATATAAAGCCAAACAGACAGAGGCTGATTCAGCCGATAAACAAGATGACGGTAAGCCGTTATATGTGGCTACTTTAGATATCCCTGTTTATTTGGCCGTCATGACTCATGCGGATGACCGCAAACTGCGTGAGACTTTATATAAGGCATATGTCACTCGCGCTTCAGAATTTGACGAACACAAAAACGCCAAAGGTGAGTCACTAGACAATAGTGAGGGGATGGCGAAGATATTAGAGCTGCGCACCCAAAAAGCAGATCTACTTGGTTTTAATAATTATGCAGAAGTCTCGCTATCTCGTAAAATGGCAGACAGTGCTGAGCAAGTTGAAACTTTCTTACGTAATCTAGCCGATAAAGCCACACCAGCAGCACAGCGTGATGTAGCACAGCTTAAAGAGGAGGCGCGCAATCAAGGTGTTGATGACATTAAACCTTGGGATACCGCTTATCTGGCTGAAAAAGTAAAACAAGCCAAGTTCAAGCTGTCGCAAGAAGAGATCCGCCCTTACTTCCCATTGCCTAAAGTGATCGACGGACTGTTTACTATTGTTAATAAATTATTTGGTGTCCGTGCCGAAGAGAAAACCGATCAAGTTGCGTTATGGCACGATGATGTTCGCTTCTATCAGCTATTTGATACTAACAAAGACGGTGAAGACAGCTTAATTGGTGGCTTCTATTTTGACTTATATGCGCGTAGTGGCAAACGTGGCGGCGCTTGGATGAGCGGCTTCCAGTCACGATACACCTATACAGGTAATAGCTCTGAAGCTTACTCGCAATTGCCTGTATGCTTTATGGTTGGTAACTTCACACCACCAAATGGCGATAAACCAAGCTTATTGACTCACGATGAAGTATTGACCTTGTTCCATGAGTTTGGTCATGGTCTGCACCACTTATTAACCAAAGTGAGCGTCAATGATGTTGCTGGTGTGAATGGTGTTGAGTGGGATGCCGTTGAGCTGCCCAGTCAGTTCTTGGAGAACTGGGCATGGGATTCAGAAGGCATTAATCTAATCAGCGCTCATGTAGACACGGGCGAGCCGTTACCGAAGTCTCAGCTTGACGCCCTACTCGCTGCCAAAAACTTCCAAAGCGGTATGCAAACTCTACGTCAAATTGAGTTTGCTCTGTTTGATTTACTGATTCATGCGACCACACCTGCCCCTGACTACCAAGGCATCTTATCGACCTTAGACGAGGTCCGCAGCGATGTTGCTGTCATGGAAACACCAGATTACAACCGCTTTGCCAACGGCTTTAGCCACATCTTCGCGGGTGGTTATGCGGCAGGATATTACTCTTATAAGTGGGCAGAATTGCTGTCAGCCGATGCCTTTAGTCGCTTTGAAGAAGAAGGCGTATTTAATCCACAAACAGGGAAAGACTTCCGCGAAAGCATCCTAGCCGTCGGTGGTAGTCTACCTGCTAAAACGAACTTTGAGGCTTTCCGTGGCCGTGAAGCCAGCATTGATGCCTTACTTCGCCATGGCGGCTTTGTCGATGCAGACGAGGTGGCTTGATATGCGTTATCAATCAACCCGTCCTAGACGACAGTTTCTGGCTGGTGTAAGCTGCCCTAAGTGTCAGACGATGGATGCGGTGGTTCAGGTACGCATCTTTGAGCCTGAAGAGGATGAATATATCGAGTGCACTCAGTGTGGTCATATCGAGCGTCGGCCTGACCCTGAAGAGATTCAGGAAAAGAATGCATTAGCCAATGACGCAATGAGTACCGGTACGCAGGGTACGGTTAAATTCTTAAAATAAACCTCTAACTAGTATCTAAAAGAGTTGGGCTACTTATCGTATTAGCCCAATTTTTTTGACTCAAAAAAATGCGCCCAAATTGGGCGCATTTTATATTACTAATTTACGTGTAAGCCATTAAAGCCTATTACTCAGCAGAGCCACCTTGTTGCTCAACACCTTTCATGGTCAATTTGATACGACCACGGTTGTCAACGTCTTGTACCAATACGTTGATTTCTTGACCTTCGCTTAGGTAGTCAGAGACATTCTCAACACGCTCATCAGCGATCTGTGATATATGTACTAAGCCGTCAGTACCTGGTAATACAGTGACGAATGCACCGAAGTCTACAACACGAGCGACCGTACCTTTGTATACTTTACCCACTTCAACTTCAGCTGTTAACGCTTCAATCTGACGGATAGCTTCTTTAGTCGCTGCTTTGTTTTCACCAAAGATACGAATTGTACCAGTATCATCGATATCGATAACTGCACCGGTATCTTCAGTTAGCTGACGAATGGTTGCGCCGCCTTTACCGATAACATCTCGAATCTTGTCTGAATTAATTTCCATGACCGCATAGTTTGGCGCGTGTGCGTTGATTTCAGTACGGCTAGCAGGTAATACTTCGTTCATTGCGTTTAAGATATGGATACGGCCGGCATGAGCTTGCTCAAGTGCTTTTTCCATGATATCAGGGGTGATACCTTCGATCTTGATATCCATCTGTAGTGCAGTGATACCATCTTTAGAGCCGGCGACTTTAAAGTCCATGTCGCCTAAGTGATCTTCATCACCTAAGATATCTGATAATACAGCGAAACGATCGCCTTCTTTAACCAGACCCATCGCAATACCAGCAACTGGCGCTTTCATTGGTACACCAGCGTCCATTAACGCTAAGCTTGCACCACAAACTGAAGCCATTGATGATGAACCATTTGATTCAGTAATCTCTGATACTACACGAATAACATATGGGAAGCGGTCGCTATCTGGAAGCATGGCTTGTACACCACGGCGAGCCAGACGGCCATGACCGATTTCACGACGTTTTGGCACACCTTCACGGCCCGTTTCGCCTACTGAGAAGTGTGGGAAGTTGTAATGCAGCATGAAGTGGTCTTGAATCGTACCCGCTAGCGAGTCAATTAAGTTCACATCACGTGAGTTACCTAACGTTGTGGTTACTAACGCCTGAGTTTCACCGCGAGTGAATAGCGCTGAGCCATGCGTGTAAGGTAGTACACCTACTTGGATATCAAGTGCACGAACGGTATCTAGGTCACGGCCGTCAATACGCGGCTTACCTGATAAAATCGCATCACGAACGGTACGGTATTTAAGATCGTTGTAAATGTCCTTGATTTGAGCTTCTTTTTCAGAGAACTCTTCAGCTTCTGGATCACCGGCTAATGCTTCGATAGCAGCCGCTTTAATTTCATCAAGCTTCTCATAACGGTCTTGCTTATCTCCAATTGAGTACGCTTCAGCAACTTGCTCACCAAACTGTGATGTTACTTTTTCTTTTAGCTCAGCATCAAGCTGTGGCGCTTCAAATTCTTGCTTTTCAGTACCCACTGCTTTGGCCAGCTCGATAATGTTATCGATAACAATCTGTTGCTGCTCATGACCATATAGTACAGCGCCTAGCATCTGATCTTCTGACAGCTCAGCCGCTTCTGACTCAACCATTAATACTGCAGACTTCGTACCCGCTACGATTAAGTCTAGGTCACTCTTCTCTAACTCTTCGATTGATGGGTTAAGTACATACTCACCATTGATGAAACCAACACGAGCACCACCAACTGGGCCATTAAATGGCGCACTTGAGATAGCCAATGCTGCTGAAGCACCAATCATCGCTGCGATGTCAGCATAGTGCTTTTTATCACTTGAGATAACGGTGGCTGTGATTTGAACTTCGTTCACATAACCTTCAGGGAATAACGGACGAATTGGGCGGTCAATCAAACGTGACGTTAGCGTTTCAAATTCTGTTGGACGGCCTTCACGCTTACCATACGCACCAGGGATTTTACCTGCAGCGTACATTTTTTCTTGATAGTTAACCGTTAGCGGAAAGAAGTTTTGACCTTCTTTGGCTTCAGGTTTAACAACCGCTGCAACCAATACAGATACGCCGCCCATGTGAACCAATACTGAGTTTGCTTGACGGGCAATACGACCGGTTTCGATAACAACCTGTTCGTTGCCATACTGGAATTCGCGAGAAATGGTATTAAACATTGACATTAATTTTTCCTATTTTTTATAAATTACTGATACGAATGAGTTAATTCGTCTATTGAGACATTTTTTCAGCCTCTAACGTTTATATAGTTATGCTCATATTCAAGGCTATTAAACCACACAAACGTTAGAAGCCTGCCATTCTCAATAAGACGTGTGCTTATTTTACAGGGATTTAGCATACTTGACCAATAAAAGTCTGTTTAGGCGTCTTGAATGATCTGCCAAGCACCTCTCTTTGACTTGCATTAGCTAATCATTCGACTACGAATAGTAAACCCCATACATACAAAAAAACGGCGTGAAATATTCACACCGTTTCTTTTTTTACCAAGGCATGAGCGCTTTGATTTTAGATGATTGTTGAATCATACATTGTGTATAACCCCACCATAAACATCTAAAATTAACGACGCAAGCCTAATTCGCTAATTAGTGACGCATAACGTGGTAAATCTTTTCTTTTTAAGTAATCTAACAGTTTACGACGTTGGTTTACCATACGGATAAGACCACGACGACTATGGTGATCAGCTTTATGAGCTTTAAAGTGATCTTGTAGATCGTTGATACGCGCAGTTAATAGAGCAACTTGTACTTCTGGTGAACCCGTGTCGCCAGGGGCACGTTGGTATTGAGCGATAATCTGTTGACGATCAGTGTTAGTTAACATAACTTTCTCCTGCAATGCATTGCTAATATCAGTCAGTTTTATTGGGGACATCCCTGCATTACTAGAGATGACCTAAAAAAATGACTGGGTAAGCGTATGATTATAACAAAAAACTACCCAAAGTTGGGTAGTTTTTTATCTAAATTGATAAATAATCTA
The DNA here is from genome assembly GCF_057396245.1 of Psychrobacter sp. CX16. Classification (NCBI taxonomy): domain Bacteria; kingdom Pseudomonadati; phylum Pseudomonadota; class Gammaproteobacteria; order Moraxellales; family Moraxellaceae; genus Psychrobacter; species Psychrobacter sp. CX16. The sequence continues at coordinate 46,116 of NZ_JBXYJF010000021.1, read as the reverse complement.
TTTTAGTTAAGTTAATCATTTTGACTCCTATAAATGAATCAAAAATCTCTTAAACTAAACTTGATAACAATTATCTATCTCTTATTTGTCAGCATCATCTTCTGTAGCATGACCGCCTAGTGCGTCGTCATCTAGTGCCGCAGTTGTGGCTTCTGCCAAACTGTCTGGCGTTTCATACTCTTCTAAAGATGTATCAATCGCTTCGCCTTCTGGCGTCTTTTTAGGATCATTACTCATTATAATCTTCAAGTTAAGTCAAGTTAAGTATTGATGAGACGATATCTAGGCTCACGCAAGGTAATACGCTAACATATTAACCCATTATTTAGACTGAGATTGCTCTAGGTTATCAGCGATACCTTCTGCGGCTGCCTCTTCGTCTTTATCTTTATTATTACCTAAATTGCCTTCCACTTGGTTTTTTAGACCAGCAATTTCAGCGTCTGACTGTTGTTGTTCATAGCTTTTATCGTTTGACATAATCATTTCCTCATAAAGTAAATTAAAATACGATGATTGTAAAACAGCTTTAAACATCATCTTAGTGATACAAATAGTATAATTATTAAAACCACTTATTAAATCTAACATTTATTAATATAGTTTGACGTTAGATTTTGTATTAGAGCATTATACTCACGGTTAAATTACTAAAATACCGTCTTGATAATTCTTGATAATGGAGCTGCATAATAACTAATTATGATATTATGATAATGCTTTATCAATAGCGTTCACAAAGGCTTCGATATCATTAGGATTACGTGAGGTAATTATCACCCCATCTTGCTGAACTTCTTTATCAACGTAAGTACCGCCAGCATTATTGATATCCGTTTCCAAACTAGGATAAGAGGTTAATGTTTTACCTTTAACTAAGCCGGTATTTACTAATAGCCAAGGCGCATGGCAAATGGCAGCAACGGTTTTATCCGCATCATAAAACTTCTTCACAAAGCTTTGTGCGTCCTTATTCTGACGAATAGTGTCGGCATTGACAGTACCACCTGGTAGAACAATCGCATCGTAATCATCAGCATTTGCTTCGCTCAGGAATAAATCAGCGTCATAGGTTTTTACCTTTTCAACATCACCTTTCATCGCTTGGACGTTTTTGCTGTCGTTGGTAGTTATTAACGTGGTGTCATAACCTTTATCTTTTAACAGACGAGCGACTTCCACATATTCTGCTTCTTCGAAATACGAGCTTAATAAAAATGCAATCTTCTTACTCATGGTAATCTCCCTTAGTATGGGTAATAAATGTGAAATTTAATTCTAAATCATCGTTTTTATTTTTTATAATGCACTTGTAGTCATTATCTTGGCCGCTATTTATTATGTAATCGGCACTTTTATTATTAATTATTGGTGTCAGTAAATGATGCCCCTCTTTTTCCATTTTTATTATTATTTATCGTTGGTTCTTCTATTTATTATTATTAATATGCTAATTAATATTCAGCTAATGTTTTAGTTATTCAAATTTATTATTAATTATTGAAATAATATTCTTAGGGTTTTATTTTTTTATTTTTATAATTGGTCATATATTCAATGACTTAAGGCATCGTCCTGATTGATTAAGCTTAGAATACAAGCTTAAACCCATCTGCAATAGATAACAGTTGCAAGGAAATGTGTGGGATTGTGAATTGTGTTTAACCTGCGTAACTTCAAAAACTCATATCGATAAGCACAAAAAACCCAAGTCACCATTACGATAATGACTTGGGCTCAATAATAAAAATAAGGCAATGAGATAAGCTTTCTTAAAGGTTTCGCAATTGATATTTGCTAGCCGTTTTATTTAACGCTGAATCATCTTCTTAGGTTGCAAACGTCCTGTCGGTTCAAGTTTACCTAGCCCTAAAAACTCTCCTGCGCTGTTAACCAGCCTAATATCATAGGTATTGTCAGCGCTATCATATGAAGAATGGTCAGAACGCAAATAATCAGATAGTGACTCGTCTAATTGTTCTTTAACATTGAGGCGCTGCCCCATATGCAGTCGCTCGCATTGACTATCAGAAACTGTTAATAGCGGCACACCGCTGATACAAGCATCGATACTTAATAGCTGAGCCATACGCTGCTCATGAGACAGGGCTTCAAGCTCATCTAGATTAATAGAGTCTGCAATATCAAAATGACCCACTTGAGTACGGCGCAGCGCCACTAAATGACCCAAAGTGCCTAGCGCTACGGCGATATCTTCTCCCAAAACACGTACGTAAGTGCCCTTTGAGCAAGTGACATTTAAAATCAGCTCATCTTGTGAGTCAGCGACCTTTAAATCCAGCGCCTTGATGGTAATAGGACGTGCAGGGCGGTCTATTTCAATACCCTTACGAGCATATTCATACAGCTTCTTACCGTCTTTTTTGAGCGCAGAGTACATAGGCGGGGTTTGCTTTATGTCACCCATAAACTGAGTGGTGACCGTATCAAGCATTTGCCGAGTGATAACAGGAACCGTTTTTTCAGTGATACTCTGCCCTTCTGCATCACCCGTATCGGTTTGAATACCAAGCTTAACCACCGCCTGATAAGACTTATCGGCATCCAGCTGATAATGACTGAACTTGGTCGCTTCACCTAGGCAAATAGGTAGTAAGCCAGTCGCCATAGGATCTAGCGTGCCGGTATGTCCTGCTTTTTTGCTATCGTGCAATGGCGACTTAAGTAGGTATTTGACCTTAGAGACCACTTGCTGCGAGGTCAGCCCCTTTGGCTTATCAATCAACATAACCCCAGAAACTCGAGTTTTCTGCGGCTTATTTTGAGAAGGCCGAGCGGTGGCTGACTGGTTATCTAGGCTCATCATATCTACTCTAGTTACAAAGGGTTTAGATTATTCGCTGTCAGTTTTATCTGAGCTGATGTCCGTATCTACATCATTATCGTCAGCTGATGTCTCTTCTGTTTTAGTCACTGCTTGGTGAATCAAGTCCATCATATAGTTACCACGGGCAGTCACTTCATCATAATGGAAGCGTAGACGCGGCGTGGTACGAGTCTTTAGACGATGGCTTAGCTCAGTACGCAAGAAGCCTGCTGCTTTATTAAGCACTTTTAAGCTTTCTTCATGGTTGTGCTTGCTCATCGCATCATTAAGCTCAGGCTCCATGATGGTGACATACACATCAGCATAGCCCAAGTCAGAGCTAACTTTCACACTCGAGATGGTCACAAACCCAGTCAAACGAGGGTCATTAACATCATCACGGATAAGTACCGCAAGCTCGCGTTGAATTTGATCGCCCAATCGTTGCATACGTTGGTTCATGGTATTCTTCCTTAATAATTATTAGCTACAAATCGTTATCTGATAATGCACGATACGAGTTTATGCAGTAATAATCCATAATAAAATTGATAAAAAAAAGACCTAACAGGATGACCTGATAGGTCTTTTACTACATTTTTAATCGATTAGATGGTGCGCTGAATCTCTTGGATTTCAAAGACTTCAATCTTATCACCCACCTCATCATCATAGCCGCGAACCGCAAGACCACATTCCATACCAGAACGTACTTCGTTTACATCATCCTTATAGCGACGTAGCGATTGTAAATTACCGGTAAAGGCAACTTTATCATCACGTAATACGCGGATAGGTTTGTTGCGGTAAATCGTACCTTCAACAACCATACAACCCGCTGCAGCACCAAATTTACTTGAGCGGAATACGTCACGTACTTCAGCAATACCCAAGATTTTCTCGCGATGTTCTGGAGACAACATACCACTCATTGCCGCTTTCACATCGTCGATTAGACCATAGATAACACTATAGTAGCGAATATCGATTCCCGCTTCGTCCGCTTTACGTTTTGCTGCGTTATCGGCACGAACGTTAAAGCCAAGTAATACCGCTTCACTTGATTCAGCAAGAGTCACATCAGACTCAGCAATAGGGCCAACACCTGAGCTAATGACCTTCACTTTAACTTCGTCAGTCGATAACTCATTTAGTGCAGCAAGCAATGCTTCTAATGTACCACGAACATCTGTCTTCAAGATAATGTTCAAGAATGACAAGTCATCTTGACCCATCTGCTCAAACATAGACTCAAGGCGCATCTTGTTCTGACGCTCAAGCTGTTGCTCACGTTCACGGTTAGCGCGGAATTCAGCCACTTCACGTGCTTTTTTCTCATCAGATACGACTAAGAATTCACTACCTGATGCTGGCGTATCTGGCAGACCTAAAATCTCAACTGGGATCGAAGGACCGGCAGACTTAATGCGTTGACCCGTTTCATCAATCATCGCACGTACTTTACCGTAGTATTCGCCTGCTAGAACTAGATCGCCTTGGTTTAGCGTACCTTTCTTAACAAGGATACTGGCAACCGCACCACGGCCTTTCTCTAGACGTGATTCAATAACCACACCTTGAGCTGCACCATCAGTAGGCGCTTCAAGTTCCATAAGCTCGGCTTGTAGGTTAATCAGCTCAAGTAGCTCATCAATACCTTCACCGGTCTTAGCAGAAATCTTAGCGACTGGCGTATCACCACCCCACTCTTCAGTAACCACTTCTTTAGTCGTTAACTCATTTAGAACGCGGTCAGGATCAGCTGAACTCTTATCCATCTTGTTGATAGCAACAATGATAGGTGTACCAGAGGCACGTGCATGGTCAATCGCTTCTTCAGTTTGCGGCATCATACCGTCATCGGCAGCAACCACAAGTACAACGATATCCGTTGCCTGAGCACCACGTGAACGCATTGCGGTAAACGCTGCGTGACCTGGTGTATCTAGGAACGTAATCAAACCACGATCTGTTTTCACATGATAAGCACCGATATGCTGGGTAATACCGCCGGCTTCGCCAGTAGCAACCTTAGTTTCACGGATTTTATCCAGTAAAGAAGTCTTACCATGGTCAACGTGACCCATAATAGTAACAACAGGAGGGCGGGATTGAACGTTACTACGACGTTCTTCAACCGCTTCATGTAAGTCGTCTTCAACTTTGGTATCGCTAACAGGAACAGGGTTATGACCCATTTCTTCAACGATTAGGCTTGCTGTGGCTTGATCAATCTCTTCATCAGCACCCACAATCTCGCCCATCTTCATCAGAAGTTTAGTTACTTCGCGGGCTTTAACAGCCATGCGCTGTGCTAAATCTGATACAACGATTTGTTCAGGAATTTCAACGTCATGAACAATCTTCTCAACCGGCTTCTCAAACTTATGCTGAGAGGCTTGGCTAGATTTTAAGCCATGCTTACGGTTGCGAATTTCGCGCTCTTCTTGACCTTTACGGCGACGGCCACGAGTAGCTGTACTTGAAGAACCACGTTTAATCTCCCGACGTTCTTTTTCAAACGACTCTTCTAATGCTTCACCAACCAAACCTTCGGCTAATGGTTCATCTTTACGAACTTCAGCAACCGGTTCTTTGTCGCTATATTTACCTGCCATTTTGCGCATTTCTTCAAGCGTTTTCTTTTGCGCTTCTTCAGCTTGCTTACGGCGGGTTTCGGCTTCGATTTGACGTAGACGTTCTTCTTCTGCTTCACGCGCTTCACGAGCTTTACGTTCTGCAGCCGTTTCGACTTTCGGCTTAGTTGGAGCAACTTTCTTCTTAGGGGTTTCTTTCGCCGCAGCGGCAGCTTTACTGCCTTTTTTCACGACTACTGTCGACACTTCATCTTTCTTATCGTCTGATGATGAGCCGCCACCTAAGTTTGCACGCATGGCAGCAAGTGTTGCTGCTTGACGCTCTTCTGCTTCTTTCTTAGCCTGTTCGCGTTTTTTAGCTTCTGCTTCTGCTTTGGCTTTCGCTTCTGCAGCTGCTTGTTCACGTTTTTTAGCTTCTTCAGCAATTTTTGCTGGATCTGGCTTTTCGAATACTTTTTTCTTGCGTACTTCAACGTTCACACTCTTAGACTTACCAGAAGAGCCAGTTACGCGAGCGGTACTCGTTGTTTTAGATTTAAGGCTAATACGGCGCTTCTCTTGTTGTCCATGCGATTGTTTTAAGTATGCTACTAGCTGTTCTTGCTCAAGCTCGGTGACTAGGTCATCCTCGCCACGAGCAGGCAGCCCAGCATCAACCAGTTGCTTTTGTAGCGCACTGACTGTCTTGCTTACCATGTCTGCTAATTCTTTGACGGTCTTATCTGCCATTTATAGTCACCTATTTATTATTCTTCATTAAACCAAGATTCACGGGCTTTCATAATGAGCTCGCCTGCTGTTTTTTCATCAAGACCTTCGATGTCTTCAAGATCAAATACGGCTTGTTCGGCTAAGTCATCTACCGTGATAATGTCACGTTGAGCCAGCTTGTACGCCCAGTCGGTCGTCATGCCGTCCATCGCGAGCAATTCTGCGCTTGGCTCTTTCATATTTTGCTGTTTAACCAGTTCATCGGCAATAACGACTTCTTTTGCACGCTCTTGAATCATTTCAATCGCTTCATCGTCAAGCCCTTCGATATCATAGAAGGTTTCGATAGGCACATAGGCCACTTCTTCAATACTGGTAAAGCCTATATCAACTAACGCTTGAGCCAAATCTTCGTCGACTTCTAAGCGATTGTAGAACAGCTCTAAATAGGCTTTTGTTTCGTTTTGTTGGCGCTCAAGGTATTCTTCCTCAAGCATCATGTTTAGTTTATAACCGGTTAGTTCTGATGCCAAGCGTACGTTTTGACCTTGTGCGCCAATAGCACGGGCTAATTGATCATTTGCCGTAAAAATGATGTCTGCTGTTTTGGCATCTTCATCTAGAATAATACTGCTCACATCAGCAGGCTCTAATGCACTAATGATATATTGTGCAGGGTCATCTGACCAAACAATCACATCAATACGTTCACCGTCAAGCTCAGACTGTACTGCTTGGATACGTGTACCACGCATACCAATACAAGCACCGACTGGATCAATACGATGATCGTTTGTTTTCACTGAAATTTTAGCACGAACACCGGGCTGACGCGCCACATCACGAATCTCGATGATCTGTTCGTTAATCTCAGGTACTTCCTTATTCATTAATGCAATCAGCATTTCAGGGCTAGTGCGTGATAACAATAACTGTGCACCGCGGTTGTCACGGTTCACATGATATAAGATGGCATTGATACGTGATTTTGCACGTAATTGCTCACGTGGTAGCATTTGATCACGTGACAAGTAACCTTCAGCATTATCACCTAAATCAATGATATAACCATCACGAGTCTGCTTTTTAACTTCGCCATACATCATCTCGCCAATTCTAGGCTCGAAGGCATCGGCTGTTAACGCACGCTCTGCTTCACGAATTTTTTGAATAATAACTTGTTTAGCCTGCGTTGCTGCAATACGGCCAAACTCGATAGATTCTATTTGTTCTTCTTTAACATCACCAATCGACCATTCATTTTCATCTAGGTCGCTGATTGCCAACTGACAGGCTGGCATCTCGTGATCTTCGTCAGCAACCACTGTCCAATAGCGGTACGTGTCATAATCGCCTGTTTCACGATCAATCTCAACACGTACGGCAACTTCAGGCTGCTCGGTATATACTCTTTTTTTGGTAGAAACGACTAAGGCCTCTTCGATGGCTTCGAAGATATCCTCTGGATTTAGGCCTTTTTCGTTACTGACGGTCTCTACAACCGTTAAAATTTCTCGACTCATTACACACCTATACTCGCATACTTAGAATTTAAAGCAGCAAAAAATTATTAAAATTTATTTTATCTTAGGCCTAAAAGCTTTGATGTTTAAATTTATTAAAATATTGTCTAACGAATATTATTAATCTTAGTTCGTTAGCAATATCAAACTAAATAGCAAGCTTCAATACCCTAATATGCTAAGACCACACTAGTTGATAGTATTAGTCTTTATGTTGATGAGATTAAATCTCTTGGTAAATTAGATTCGCTTTATCGATATTATCTAGTGCAATATCGTATTGCTCACCCTCGGTCGTAACAACCGTTAGTTGCTTGTCGTCTAACTGCTCGAGCTTACCAGATACTTTACGGCGTTTTGAGCTGCCTGTTCCTACCGCTTGGATTAAGCGTAGATTAATGGTATGACCAATGTAGTCAGCCATTTGCTCAGTAGCAAAGAAAGGACGATCTAGACCAGGTGATGATACTTCGAGTACATATTCACCAGAGATAGGATCATGTACTTCAAGAATACCACTAACTTGATGGGTGACAGCAGCGCAATTTTCAATAGTAACTTGCTTATCGGCCGCTTTGTCTTCTGGCAAAGCTTCAATATAAATGCGTAATAGCGAACGTCCGCCTTGCGGTAAAAATTCAACACCCCAAAGTGCGACATCGCAAGCCGCAACAGCTGGTGCAATAATATCAGTTAATTGAGTAACTTTATTAGATAACTTCATGACTTGTTGTTTAGTCCATAAATAGAAGTATCTATTATAAATGCATATTATGACTATTAGGCAATATTAAAAATAACAGATACAAAAAAACCCACAAACAGAATGGTGGGTTAAATAAAATAGGTAAGATTGAAATATAAAAATGGTAGCGGGGGCTGGATTTGAACCAACGACCTTCGGGTTATGAGCCCGACGAGCTACCAGACTGCTCCACCCCGCATCAATCTAGGCTGACTATTATATGTAAAAATCTTATTACTGTCAAGTCTTTAATCAATTAAATTAAAAAACTTATCGCTTTAAGACCAATAATACGCCTGATACTACTTAACTCTTTCGGCTGTTTAAATAGGCACAGTACAGTGTAACTAATGATACATTATTTAAAACAGCCTATATAATCGTTATAACCGATTATATATTGGTGCGATTGGAGGGACTTGAACCCTCACAGCTTGCGCTACCACCCCCTCAAGATGGCGTGTCTACCAATTCCACCACAATCGCTAATTCTAATCTACTGCATGATTAACCGCTGACGCTTATTGAGGTATTAAGCGGTAGCGTTTACGTTAACTATTTACTAAATCAGGTCGCACATTCTACTCGGGTTTGGCAAATGGTGCAACCTTTCCTTTAAATAAAACAAGGCCTACTTCTTTTATTGCGTTTACTCTGACGTATGCCGATTATTCAGATGCGTCTGTAGTTGGCGTTTCGGTTACTGGTACTTGTGAAGCCGCAGGAATATCTAATTGATACTGACCTTCTGCTTGCTTACGCGCATGCACAGCCAAGGTTAAGCTGGTACTAAAGAAGATCACTGCCAAAACAGCGGTCGCACGGGTTAAGAAGTTTGCGCTACCTGCGGCACCAAATACAGTACCTGAAGCACCGGCACCAAATGAGGCACCAGCATCTGCACCTTTGCCGTGCTGAATAAGAATCAGCCCAATCATGGCAATAGCAACAATAATATGAATGGCTAAAATGATGTTAAACATGTGTGGCCTTACTTAAACTTAAGAGTTAAACGACGAGAGTATATATAGTATAAAAAAGGGCTAGCTAAGCAGAAAGGATACTACCCATCATAAATTAGCTGGAAAAACTTTTGGCAATCTCAATAAAGCTATCTGCTTTGAGTGCTGCGCCGCCGACTAACACGCCATCGACCGCCTCTAATGCCGCAAAATCTTTGGCATTTTCTGGCTTAACACTGCCACCATATAATAGTGGTGTTGGTGCTAAGCTTGCATTAAAATCGCTTAAACGTTGACGGATAAAGGCATGAACTTCTGCTACTTCTTCAACACTCGGAACTTTACCGGTACCAATTGCCCATACAGGCTCATAAGCCACGATAAAACGGTTAGCAATATAGTCAGCTGCTTTATCGCCCAAGTCTTTCGTTAATTGCTTTAAAAAAGTATTCACTACATTGAGCTGTTGACCCAGTACTTTTTGCGTGTTACCCGCTTCATAATCTGCTTCAGACTCACCAATGCACAGAATCGCACCAAGGTTGTGCTCAGCGATGTTCATCAGCTTTTGGAGTAATGACGCATCATCTTCTTGATGATATTGACGACGCTCCGAGTGACCAATAATAGACCACTGCACGCCCAAATCGCTAAGCTGAGCGGCGGAAATATCACCGGTATAAGCGCCAGTGTTCGCGTTTAGAGCGCTCACATCTTGACTGGCAAGCCCAATAGATGTCTTTGCATTATCAAGAGCCAGCTTAACCGCAGATAGGTGCAAGAAGCTTGGGGCAACCACAATCTGACAGTTATTGGTTGCTACGTCTTGAGCCTTAATACCCGTGGTTAGGTCCGTGACCAATGCATTTACTTCCTCAAGCGAGGCAGGATTTAGCTTCCAGTTTCCGATAACCCAAGACGTCATAACTCACTCTCAAATAAACAATGTTAACTTGCAGTAGCCAGACTTTGACTGCCTAAAAATACTGTCTAAAATTATAATAGCTCTAAATTATATCATAGTCTCTAACAACAGATTTAGCCTTTGTTATATCCACTTCAATAAATTGTAAAAAATAGTGCTACTCTAGCTCACCTTTATTAGCGCTGCTATCAATAATGGCATAAACCGACTGATTATCCATATTGATTGCTTCGCTAACTGATACTGATTAACACAGCTCATAAACAGTCGCTGTAAATAGTACTTATAAATAGCAGCGATAATAACACGCATAAAAATCGCCAACCTTACTGACAGATAACAGGACGTTACTATGTCGCCTCCTACTGCTTTTGACGGGATTGCCAAACGCTTAATTGCTGCTGAATTAATCGATAGTATTCAGATGCAGACAGCACTTAATCTGTCGCAGCAAGCGCAAACCAGCTTGGTAAGCTATCTGATTGACCATCAGCTGATACCTGCAGCACCTTTAGCATGGTATCTGTCGCAAGAGTTGGGCGAGCCATTATTTGATTTGGATCAGATTAATCCGCTTAGTCTGCCAGTCGCTTACATTGATGAGACGCTTGCTCGCCAGCATAATGCTTTGCCTATTTTTGTACGTGGTCAACGTCTGTTTGTGGCGATGAGTGACCCCACCTGTCTTAAGTCTATTGATGCCATTCAAAGCCAATCACGCTTGACCATACAAACGGTTATTGTTGATTATCACAAGCTTAATAAAGCACTTGATACTCTTTATAGCCACACACTCAGTACGTTATCTCCAAGCTTAAACACACCTTATGATTGTAATGACTTATTAAAGGGAGTGGTTGATACTGCAGATATTTTAGATGACCAAAACTCAAATACACTAAGTATTGCCGAAGTGCCTGTGGTTAAATTTGTACAAACGATGCTGACTGATGCGGTGAATATGGGGGCTTCTGATTTGCATTTTGAACCTTACGAAAGCTTCTATCGAGTGCGCTTTCGGATCGATGGGGTAATGCATGAAATCGCCAAACCGCCGCGACAATTGGCAGCTAATATCTCTGCCCGCTTAAAGGTCATGTCGCAAATGGACATTACCGAACGCCGTGTGCCACAAGATGGACGCATTACCTTAAAGCTGTCCGATAATAAAAGCATCGACTTTCGAGTTAACTCACTGCCGACCTTATTTGGTGAAAAAATCGCCTTACGAATTCTAGATCCTGCTTCCTCTTTACTGGGCATCGATGCGCTTGGCTACGATAATGATCAAAAGCAGCTGTTTTTAGAGGCGCTTCGCCGTCCGCAAGGCATGATTTTAATCACCGGTCCAACAGGCTCTGGCAAAACGGTCTCTTTATATACCGCACTCGATATTTTAAATACCAGTGAGGCCAATATCTCTAGCGTCGAAGATCCGGTGGAGATTAACCTAGCTGGTATTAATCAGGTCAATGTGAATAGCAAGGTAGGATTAAGCTTTGCTGCTGCCCTTAAGTCTTTTTTACGTCAAGACCCTGATATCGTCATGGTTGGTGAAATACGCGACCTGGAAACTGCCGATACCGCTATAAAAGCCGCGCAAACCGGACATCTGGTGTTATCGACCTTACATACCAATTCTGCGCCAGAAACGTTAACACGACTGCATCATATGGGCGTACCTTATTTTAATATCGCCACGTCTATTAGCTTAGTAATTGCACAGCGCTTGGCGCGTCGGCTCTGCACGCATTGTAAGATGCCCACATTAGCAACCCGATTTAGCCTCATAGAAATGGGCTTTACTGCAGCAGATTTGGACCATTCAGATACACTGATTTATGACCCCGTCGGCTGTCAGCACTGCCGTCATGGCTATAAAGGGCGTATTGGTATTTATGAGGTGATGACGGTAAATGACGATATGGCTCAAATTATCATGCAAGGTGGCAATGCGTTGGATATTAAAGCTGCAGCCATTAACGATGGTTTTCGTGACTTAAGATCGTCCGGCATTGCCAAAGTATTGCAGGGCATTATTAGCGTACAAGAAATGTCACGGGTTACCTCAGAATAACCTATAGAGATGCCCATTTAAGCCATTATTAGGACACTTATGACCAACGTATTAAGCGACAGGTCGCTCGACTTTACTTATACCGGTACCAATCGCCTTGGTCATAAAGTCACTGGCGAGCTTACCAGTAAAAACAGCACTTTCGCTCGAGCGCAGTTATTAAAGCAAGGCATTACCGTTACTCGCCTTAAAACCAAATTTAAACCTATCTTTGAAAGAAGAAAGCGTATTAAACCGCTGGACATTGCTGTATTTACGCGTCAACTTGCCACATTAATCAAAGCAGGCATACCCTTAGTGCAATCTTTGGATATTGTGGCAGAATCTGGCGATAATTTAAGCATGACTTTATTAATCCTAGATGTTAAGGCAGAAGTGGCCTCGGGTACAGTGTTTGCTGCTGCTCTACGTAAGCACCCACAACACTTTGACCCCTTATTATGTGCGCTGATTGAATCTGGGGAGCAGTCCGGCGCATTAGAAACCATGCTTGATCGAGTCGCAACTTATAAAGAGCAAAGCGAGCAGCTGAAGTCTAAAATCAAAAAAGCCATCAAATATCCAATAGCGGTGATTATCGTTGCCCTTGTTGTCGCTTTAATATTATTGATTCATGTAGTGCCTGTATTTGCTGATTTATTTGCCTCAGCTGACTCAGAGCTGCCGACGTTCACCCAGTGGGTAGTCAATTTATCAAATAGCGTTCGTGAGTGGTGGTTGGCGCTGATTATCGTATTTATCGCGTTACCAGTGGCCTTTGTGCACAGCAAGAAGCGTAGCCAAAAATTTTGCAACCAATTAGACAGACTTCGTCTAAAATTACCTATTGTTGGTAAGATCAGCTATCAAGCTATTGTGGCACGGTTTTCTAGAACCTTATCAACCACATTTGCCGCAGGGGTGCCATTAATTGATGCACTACAATCGACCGCAGGCGCCACCAATAACATCGTGTTTTATAATGCTACTCAGCAAATCAAAGCAGATGTGGCTACTGGCCAACAGCTGCATAGTGCAATGCGGGCCACTGCTTTGTTTCCGAACATGGCCATACAGATGGTGAGTATCGGAGAAGAGTCTGGCAGCTTAGAAGATATGCTCGATAAGGTCGCCAGTTACTATGAAAATGAGGTCAATAATGCCATCGATGGTCTGACCAGTTTAATTGAGCCTGTCATTATGGTAATACTTGGTATACTTATTGGCGGCTTGGTCATTGCCATGTATCTGCCTATCTTTAAAATGGGTTCGGTTATCGGCTAATTCTATGGTTTAAATCAAAACAATGACTCTAAGACCCATTACTTATCTCTCTACTCTGCCCTATTTAGTGCTTCTTTAAAGGCAATACACGATGCAGCTTTGGTACTTATTGCAACACAATACCCCGTTGGCACTCGCTTTCTTTGGCTTGATTGGACTGTGTGTGGGTAGCTTTTTGAATGTCGTGATTCACCGTACTCCGCTGATTATGCGGCAGCAATGGCGTGCCAGCTCCATAGATTATTTAGCGCAGCAGCCAAACATTCCAAAGTCGCTTACCCAGCCCATCGTTGACATCGTTCAACAAGATACACCGCTGTCTTTATCACTCCCTGCCTCACATTGCCCTCATTGCGAGCAAACGATTCGGTGGTATCATAATATTCCGCTACTCAGCTGGCTTGCCCTACGTGGTAAATGTGCGTATTGTCAGGCACCGATTGGTATCCGCTATCCGCTCATAGAGCTACTATGCGCACTGTTATCTATGCTAGTGATATTTAGGCTCGGTGTTAGTCTGCCTACCCTAGCTGCGCTTATTTTAGTATGGACGCTGATTGCCGTGGCTATCATTGATTTTGATACTCAGCTGCTACCGGATAGGTTCACGTTCCCATTGATGGGACTCGGCTTGGCCATTAATAGTCAAAGCTGGTTTACCTCGCCTACTCAATCGATTTGGGGCTTAATTATTGGTTATCTGTGCTTATGGCTGGTGGTTAAACTGTTTTTCTTATTCACCAAAAAGCAAGGCATGGGAGAAGGTGACTTTAAGTTAATGGCGGCGCTTGGCAGTTGGTTTGGCCCAATTATGCTGCCATTTATTATCTTTACAGCCTCCCTACTTGGCTCGGTAATTGGCATCATATTAATGAAAAAACGCGGCGAGAGTCGTCCGTTTGCCTTTGGCCCATTTATTGCCATTGCCGGTATTATTGCTCTGCTCTATGGCCATTCACTTATGCAGTGGTACCTTGGGCAATATTAACTGCACCCAGTTGATACAAAAGCGACCATCAAATATGTTATTTTTATGACAGCCTATTGAATAATAGATTAAATAAAAAACAAAGCTACTTAATAGAGAGCTAACCATTAACCTCTGGGTATTGATTGATAGCAAAATACCCACTCATTTTCATAGCACAGCCGTTAAGGTATTGACATGACTTATCCTAATTCTCACACATCAGACACCGATGCTCACTCTCATTTGGATGATATTGACCCACCGCAAACCTTCCAACACTTTCATATTGCTAAGCCAATTATTGGCTTAACGGGTGGTATTGGTAGTGGTAAAACGGCGGTTTCTGATTGGTTTGCAGAACAAGGCATTGATGTGGTCGATGCCGATGTGGTTGCGCATCAGATTATGCAAAAAGGCAGTCCGACCCTGCAGCTTTTAGTAGACGCACTTGGTGATTGGGTGGTTGATGAACAGGGCGACATGGATCGCCGAGCAGTTCGTGAGCATGTTTTCGCCAATAATAAAGCGTTACTGACTTTGGAATCGATTACCCATCCGGCTATTCGCCAAGAAATTAAAAAGCAGTTGGCAGAAGCGACTTCTGAATATGTGATTCTCTCTGCACCGCTACTGTTAGAAAGCTATGAAGCAGGACTGGTCTCACTTTGTGATCGCGTCTTGGTGGTGGATGTGGCAGAGTCAACTCAGATTCAGCGTGCTAGTAGCCGAGATACCCAAAGTATCGAGAAAATCGAAGCCATTATGGCCAATCAATTGCCGCGTGAAGCACGTATTGAACAAGCAGATGACGTGGTCACTAACGAGGGCAGTTTGGCGTCATTATATGAACAACTCAAACCTTTGCATGAAAAGTATTTGGTATTAAAAAAGATTTAGCCTTCATTCGGCCTATCTGGCGTCATAAAAAAGCATCGATAACTCAGTTATCGATGCTTTTAATTCGAATAATGGATATTCAATGCTTAACTTAATATCAGTGGCTTAATGACGCTGACGACTTATTTCATAAAGCACCATACCCGTTGCCACACTGACGTTTAAGCTTTGTAGTGAGCCATGTTTATTACCGGTCATCGGAATATAAACCAGTTCATCACAGCGCTCAGTAGTCAAGCGGCGCATACCATCGCCCTCTGAGCCCATGATAATGGCAACACGTCCAGTTAAATCCACATCCGGCAGTGCTTTTGCGGTCTCATCAAGAGCAGTACCATAGACAAATACGCCCTCTTGCTTTAAGTTTTCAATACAGCGTGCCAAATTGGTCACGGCAATAACCGGCATAATTTCCATAGCACCCACAGATACTTTGGCAACCGTTGGTGTTAAGCTGGCTGAGTGATGCTTGGGACAAATGACCGCATCCACACCCATCGCTGCTGCGGTACGTAAGCATGCACCCAAATTATGCGCGTCGGTGATTTGATCAAGTATCAAAAACAGGCAGTCATCTGCTTTCGCTAGACTGGTAATATCACCTTCATCGCCCATCGCAAGTGGACGGGCATGTAGTACCACGCCTTGGTGCTGCGGACTGTGGCATAAAGCAGCAAGCTTATCTCGGCTGGCCTCTTGAACGCTGACACCCATTTGCTCTGCCAGTTGAATAATCTCATTAAAGGTAGACTCACTTTCCTCACTATTGCTCGACTCGCCGCCACTGCGCCCTTGTTGTACAAACAACGCTACGGCATCTGTAGGACGATGCGATAACAAAGCATGCACAGCATGAATGCCATAAAAATAAACCGGCTTTGCCATAAAATAACCTTTTAAACTTTAAAATGAATAATTAAAATGAATAATAAATAAAATACCTACCCTCGCCCATCACATAAGACAGACGACAGATAGGTATTAAGATAGAGATAAGAGGGGCGTTTATCAAATAACAATTGTTATAACGAAACTGACTAAGCAGGATAATAAACACCAATAAACAGGCAGCATTCACTGCCCTATGTAATCGCTGCGTATCTCATTTATTTGCCTAGTTTACTGTTAATCATCTCGCACAATTAATCAGCGAATGACTAGCCTTCAAGATGGCAAATATATTGCACGATTTGATCAGTGCGCAGGCTAAAACTACTATCACCCGCAACGACAAAAGCTTGTCCTGCACGGTAATAGGTGAAGTCTTCTTCGCCGGTGATTTTAACCTCACATTCGCCGCTGGTAATCTCCATACGCTCTGAGGTATGGGTGGCGAACTCATATTCTAATACCGTCTCATCGCACGGTAAGATAACACCAAGCATTTTTTTGCTGCCATCATCAAATAACACAGTGTGGCTACTACAGCGTCCATCATAAGAAATGGTGGCGTTTTTTATGACAGAAACGTGGTCATAAGTCGTCGGCATGATGACTTCCTCAATCTTAGTCTACTTAATAATACTTATGGGCCAAAATCAGATAACGCTAAACTTACAGCCCTACTTTTTTGGTGCAATTTTTTGTTATTCAATCCTACCACAATATTACTAAGATAATTGTGACAGCCCTTCAATTTTTTTGTTGTTATGTATCCACACCACCCCTATTTATACCGCTAAAATAAGCGTCATAGCGAGGTCAGACAAGACCTCCATCAAATAATCTACTATCTGCCAAAGACAGTGTTAAGCCAATTACTATTGACTCTTTAATAAGGTTAAGCGAACCTCCATTATAGCAATTGGTGGTTTTTTAAATATAGCGTCACTGTATTTTTATTCGATAATAACAGGCATTTTAATTTATGATGGTTCTTAAATTTTAGAAGCTGCGATAAAATAGACACGGATTGAAGCAATCATTCTATTTGACTTCAATTGACTAAGCTATTATATCTTAAAGATGCCGATATAAAGCTTTTCAATATATGACGCTAGATGGCTTATTGATGCGGTAAAACAACACAGAGCAGTGTTTGCTTTTAGGTGGTCATAGCGATACGATAGCCCTACTCATATCTTTTTTAAGGCATGCACTCGTTTTAAACTTACCCTGTTTTTATAACACATACCTGTTATTTTGAGATTGCTGATGCTCACTTCGCTTACACTGCAAAACTTTGCTTTGATTAACCACCATGAGCTATCACTATATGATGGCTTTAATGTCATTACTGGTGAAACTGGTGCTGGTAAATCATTACTATTAGATGCGCTGTCCCTGTGTATTGGCGGGCGCGCGGATACCAGTATGGTACGTCATGGCAAAGACAATGCCGATATATATGCACAATTTGAGTTTGATATCAGCCAAGGTCAACAGAACAGTGCTCAAGATGGCAGTGCCGCTGCCATTGCCCATTGGTTTGAGCGTCATGAGCGTGACTTTGATGGAGAGGTATTAATTCGCCGTCAGCTTAGCAGCAATGGTCGCTCTAAGGCATGGCTCAATGGTTCTCCAGTGAGTATCACCGAACTTAAAGAGCTTGGCGCTATGTTGGTTAATATCCACAGTCAGCATGCACAGCAAGCCTTATTAAAACCGCTATTTGTGGTCGATTGGCTCGATACCATTGCCAGTTTAACGCCGTTAGCGAAACAAACGGCTC
Organism: Psychrobacter sp. CX16; assembly: GCF_057396245.1. NCBI lineage: Bacteria > Pseudomonadati > Pseudomonadota > Gammaproteobacteria > Moraxellales > Moraxellaceae > Psychrobacter > Psychrobacter sp. CX16. Next base: position 27,948 of record NZ_JBXYJF010000021.1, on the reverse strand, counting down.
AGGCTTATAAAAGCTATCAGAAATTAAAACGTCAAGCTGATGACATTGCTGCCAAAGAAGCGCATCGTAATGACCGCATTGAGCTGTTAAAAAGCCAACTTGCTGACATTGAGCCGTTGCTGGCCGTCGATTATGAACAAGTAGAAGCCGAGCACGACGAGTTGTCTAACCTTGAAGCCTTGATGTTGGAGGCAAGCCATGCGGTGCAACTACTCGATAATGACACCGATGATCCTGATGCGATGGATTTATTAGGCAAAGCGATACGCCTTTGTGACAATCAGTCTGACGTCAGCCCCACTTTTAGCCAAGCCAGTGAGTCTTTGCATCTGGCTCAGCAACATGTCAGTGAAGCGGCTGCATTATTGACCGATTATGCCGAGCAGCAACTGCCAGATCCTGAACGTCTAGAAGAGTTAAACAGTTTAATCAGCTTAGGTCACCGTTTATCACGCAAACATGGCCTGCCTGCTATAAATCTAGTAGAAGAAGCCACGATTTGGCAGCAAGAATTAGACGATTTGGTCAATCAGCCGACCTCAGAGGTCTTAGAAGCTCAAATTAAAGACGCGTGGCAAGACTTTGTGACCACTGCCAAAAAATTAAGTAAGGCACGTCAAAAAGCAGCACCTGCGATTAGCGAGCAGTTAGTCGCTCAGCTTAAACCTTTAGCATTGCCCAATGCACGTGCTGAATTTGTGTTTACTGATAAGTCTGAAGACAGTTATAACGCTCAGGGCATACAAGATATCGAATTAATGTTTAGTGCCAACGTTGGTATGCCGATGCAGCCACTATATAAAATTGCCTCAGGTGGTGAATTATCACGTATGGCACTGGTAATGCAGGTATTATTGGCGACTCATGAGCATGACAATGCGCAAACCTCAAGCGCTGACGAAGCAGAAACGGGGTCTGAACCTATGTTGGTCTTTGATGAGGTGGATGTTGGTATCAGTGGCGGCACCGCACAGGTTGTGGGTGAATTATTACGTCAATTGGGCAGCCGTCGTCAGTTATTGGCCATTACTCACCAAGCCCAAGTCGCCGCACAAGCGCATCAGCATATTTTGGTACAAAAACACCATGATACCGATGAAGGTCAGACCACCAGTCAAATTCAAGTCATCAATGACGATGCACAGGTCGATGAACTCGCCCGAATGTCAGGCGGTGTGAACATCACTGAGATTACCCGTGAGCACGCGCGTAGCTTACTTGCGGATGTGTCTAGCGAATAGACGACCTGTATTTATCCCCGTACACTAGAGGGTTAAACCCGATAGATAAGATACGTTTAGGTGTGCCTAATGGCACACTCTATGTCGCTGTCGCCTACCCTCTACCCCCTAAGTACGCCCTATTTTAAGTACATCCTATATTTTGAGTACCTCTTGTTTATGACTATTGATAATCTTACCCATCACTTTTTAATTGCGTCTCCGGGCATGCCCGATGAGCGCTTTTCCCAAACGCTGATTTATATTTGTCGTCATGACAAACATGGCGCATTAGGCTTAATCGTGAATCGTCCTATCTTAGATACCAAAGTCGGCAAACTGCTCGAGAACTTAGAGATTGAAGTCACCGACGATGCGGTGATGCAAGACACAGCACTAGACGGCGGTCCTGTCTTTCCTGAAGTCGGCTTTGTACTGCATACCGGTCAGCCCAATTGGGCCTCCTCATTCGGCATCTCTGAAAATGTGTCGATTACGACCAGTAAGGATATTTTGCGCCGTATTGCCGCCGGTGAAGGTGTGGGTCATTATTATCTTTGCTTGGGTCATGCTAGCTGGTTCAAAGATCAATTGGAAAAAGAGATTAAACAAGGCGATTGGTTGGTTAGCCCTGCCGATTTATCTATTTTATTTGAAGCGCCTTTTGAAGAGCGCTGGCGCTTGGCTGCTGAAAAAATCGGTATTCATTTGGACTTTTTAAGCGATGATATCGGGCATGCCTAGTATTTGCTAATACGCCTTAATTATTGTTATCACCACATACTTATTGAACCTATTCACAATTCACACCTTAATAACACACCATTTAATGGCAGACATTATGCTCGACACCAAAGACACTGTGTTACTTGGACTTGATTACGGCGTTAAAAAGATGGGTATGGCACTGGGTAATACTGTGACCCAAGATGCTCGCCCGTTTGATATCCTCGCGATGAATAATGGTCAGCCGGCTGACTGGGACAACCTATTGGGAATTATCGACACCTGGAAGATTGGTCAAGTGGTGGTTGGATTGCCGCTGAATATGGATGGCAGTAGCTCAATGCTTGCCAAACGAGCACATAAGTTTGCGCGGCGCTTAGCGCACCGTTTGGTTGAGCAGCGTATTAACGTGCCAGTACAATTGTTTGATGAGCGGCTGACCTCTGTTGAAGCACGCGAAATGGCGTGGGAGTTGGGACTTATCAAAAACGAGCGTGACCCGATTGATGATATCTCCGCTTGTTTGCTGCTACGTACTTATTTAGCCAATCCCGAGCACGCTAAAGATATCTTGACCTATAAGCCTGACGCTTAGCATTAATATAAGTTCAAGCCCGTATATAACTATTCTTTACCCTTTTGAGTACAGCAGCAGTAGCCCTTCTACTTATGTGTGCTCTTTTTAAATTTTGCCAAATATAAGCCCTTTGCCATGCCTACCGAAAATCCGTCAACATCTCATAGCCCCAACCCTCGCTCAACATCTATCGCTGGGTTCCCTGCACTCGCGATTCAAGCCATACGCGGCGCCCAAAAAATTAACCGCTATTGCATTTTTCTTATCGTTTTAGCTATTTTCTCGTTTGTGGTGTTCGGCACGTTAGCCAGTTTAAAGATGTTTCATGGTAGTCGTGAGCTGTATCTGTTATTTCACTATTTGCCGTATGCACTCGTTGCTTTAACGATCCCACCGATTTTATATCAAGCGTTTTTGGTATATCGCTATCGTCTTAGTCAGCCTTCTATGCTAGTCACCAGTGTCGGCGGTGCCAGCTTGCTGCTTATTATTTGCTTAATTTTTTCATTATCTGATTGGCTATGGCTCGCTATGGCAGCATGGATTGGTGTGGCATATTGGTTTCAGGCAACCTTCAAGCGCTTTTTTAAATTTATTGATGCTCAACCAGAAGTATAGTCAGCACCCCTTAAATAGAGCTTAAATATTGGGCAGAGAAACTATTTTACAATCAGCCACTCGCCGCCCTTTAATAGTTGCCGACTTGCCCTTATGTTAATAGACAATAGAAACAGAATTTCAACCCAATAGGTGCTAACACTATGACCACTTCTAATACCGATAACTTAGAATCAGCTCAAGCGATTGATCATCACCTTGATACCCAAGGGCTTATCTGCCCCGAACCAGTCATGTTGCTGCATCGTACTATTCGTAAGGCAGAAGGCGGCGAGTACATTGAAATATTAGCTACCGACCCTGCCACTACCCGAGACATTCCTAACTTCTGTCGTCATCTTGGCCATACCTTGGTAGAGAATTCTGAAACACAAAACCCATCCGGTAATCCTGATAATCACACGGATACCTTGTATCGCTATGTGGTACAAAAGAAAAGAAGCTAATTAAACGCTCAGTTATTTTTGTCTTAGGGCTACTATTAATAGTATGCAACGCTGTCTTTATTTAGTCTATTCGTCTGCTTTAGAGCCGATTTGTATCAACTTTGCTTATTAACACGTCTTATCTGTATTACTAATCTGATAGATGCCGTATCAAACGAGAGCTTTAACATCATTAAAGTTCCTAAAATACTTGTTAAAGAATTAAGATTTTATTAATAAAATAATCTAAGAAGTTACTTATTTTAAACAATTGTTCATTGTCAATAAACAGTATTGAGTTCAGTTTATGATACGATTTAGTGACTTAGTTGCTAAGCTCTGTGCTAGGCTTTAAAAATATAAGTTTTGATTTTAAACTCTGATTGTGACCTATCATATTAAATATATAATCTAATAAGGACAAATAAGATGAGTAATAATAACAATACAACTCCCTATAGTAATTTTGATTTACAGTTTATCGGCGGCGAATGGGTAAAAGGTAAAGATGACAGTGTCAATAAAGATACCAACCCATACAATGGCGATACTCTTATTGAAATTCCTCAAGCTACCAAAGAGCAACTGGATGAGGCGTTCAAAGCCGCAAGCAAGGCTCAAACTGAATGGGCCAAAAAGCTACCTGGTGAGCGTACAGCTGTTATGCATAAAGTTATAGAGCTTATGGATCAGCGTCATGATGAAATCGTTGACTGGCTTATTAAAGAATCAGGCAGCACCCGTATGAAAGCGGAAGTGGAATTAAAAATTGCCCGTGCAGTGACAGTAGAAGCCTCCACCTATCCCAACCGTATGCATGGCGAGATTCGCCCTTGCAATACACCAGGCAAACAAAACTTTGTGTTCCGTGATCCCGTTGGCGTTATTGCATTAATCAGTCCTTGGAACTTCCCACTGCATTTAACTCAGCGCTCACTTGCCCCAGCTATTGCTTTAGGTAATGCAGTCGTATTAAAACCTGCCAGCGATACGCCAGTGACGGGCGCCTTATTATTGGCCAAACTGTTTGAAGAAGCAGGGCTTCCAAAAGGCGTTCTAAACGTAGTAATTGGCGCTGGTAGTGAAATCGGCGACGCTATCGTGACCCATGATACGCCAAGCCTTGTTTCATTTACAGGATCAACACCTGTCGGCAAACACATTGGTGAGCTTGCCTTTAGCGGCGACTATATCAAAGATGTGGCATTAGAACTGGGTGGTAATAACCCATTTGTGGTATTAAAAGATGCGGATTTGGATCAAGCAGTTAAAGCGGCGGTCTTTGGTAAATTCTTGCACCAAGGTCAGATCTGTATGGCGATCAACCGTATCATTGTCGAACAAGATATCTATGATACGTTTATAGATAAATTCAAATCCTTGGTTGAGACCTTAAAAGTGGGCGATCCAAATGATGAAGATACTTTTGTGGGTCCTATCGTCAACAAAAACCAGTTAGAATCATTACAAGAAAAAATCGCCACTGCTAAAAAAGAAGGCGCTAACATGATTCTTGAGGGCAAAATCGACGGTCAGCTAGTACACCCTTATATCTTCACGGATGTCACCCCTGAGATGGACTTATTCCGCAATGAGATATTTGGCCCCTTAGTCGGTATCATTAAAGCCAAAGATGAAGAAGACGCGTTAAGACTGGCCAACGATACTCAATATGGCTTATCAAGTGCGGTATTTACCAGCGATATGCAACGTGGTATGAACTTTGCTAAGCGTATGGAAGCGGGTATGACCCATATCAATGATATGCCAGTGAACGATGAAAGCATGGTGCCGTTTGGTGGAGTGAAAAACTCAGGTATTGGCCGTTTTAACAGCGATAAAGTGTTAGAAGAGTTCACCAAAACTCATTGGGTATCTTTCCAAAATGAACCCCGCGATTATGGACTTTAAAAAATTATGAACTTTAAAAAGATAGATAATATTTATAGGCTACACTTGCTCATATGAGTTTTGAGCAAGCCGATTAATAAGCCAATTAAAGCAGTCATATTAAAAAAGAGGCCACATTATGTCGCCTCTTTTTTTGTCGCCTTTTATTTTAATGCTATGCTATATTCTTTTTCTATCCAAAATAAAATATATTAAGTGAGCACAGTTAATGAGTCGTGACAGAGCCGTTCAGCCAAGACAGCCCAAAGCCTTAGCCGTGGATGATGAACCTGCCTATATCACCGAGTTTCGTCAGGCGATGCTGTCACGTGGCTTGTCGACACGTACCCGTAATGCCTATGTGCGTGATTTAAAGCTGTGCGAAACCACCAATTCCAAGGCATTAACGCTATGGACAGATTTAGATGTGATGCAATGTTTGACGGCATTAGATAGACAAGGTAAAACGCCACGTACTCAAGCGCGTATGCTCTCAAGCTTGCGTCAGTTTTATTTGTGGATGGTGGGTAATGAGCGCCGAGAAGACAATCCGTGCGAACGTATTAAAACTCCAAAAATAGGACGCTCACTGCCCAAAGATTTATCAGAGAGTGATGTAGAAAACCTATTGTCAGCGCCTGATACCAGTACCGCTATGGGACTGCGTGATAAGGCGATGCTTGAAGTGCTTTATGCCTGCGGATTGCGGGTCAGCGAGCTGATGAACTTATCTCTAGAGCAGGTAAATCTTAATGCCGGCTGGTTACAAATCACAGGTAAGGGTAATAAAACCCGCCTTGTACCACTCGGTGAATATGCCAGTGAGGCATTAGATGATTATCTGCAACATGCTCGCGGTGAGCTAATCGCTCACTTAAAATCAGGTAACTGCCAAGCAGTGTTTTTGACCACCCAAGGCGGTTATATGACACGGCAGAACTTTTGGTATATGTTAAAAAAATATGCCAAACAAGCCGGTATTGAAGAGAGCCTATCGCCGCACAGCTTGCGCCATGCTTTTGCCACCCATTTGCTCAATCATGGGGCGGACTTACGCAGCGTGCAGCTTTTGCTTGGTCACAGTGATTTATCTACCACCCAGATTTATACCCATGTGGCGACGGCTCGATTGCAACAGCTACATGAGGCGCATCATCCGAGGGGGTAAATTATGCCAGAGATATTTAAGCACGGTATTTGGTTCTATTGGAATGACAGTAAATTCGAATTGTGTACGATAATAGGCAAGTTGATTTTGAGGAAGTCATATCAGTATTTGATGACCCAATGCATGTAACCAACATGGACTCTCGTTTTGACTATGAAGAGTTACGATTTTTGACGATTGGTATAAGCAATAAAGGTAGACTATTTGCAGTCGCTTGGTTTGTGTCAAGTGATGATAGCTTAACAATTATTACTGCGTTTAAACCAAGCAAGAAACAAATAAAAGGATATAATCATAGTTGATACTAATTTAGATTATGAAAACATGGATATTTCTAGAGCAAATCACGTTATGCCAAACGTTATCAAAACCTATCAAACAAACAAAAGCCAATCACAAAATAATGCATCACCTATTGACGATGATGTGATGGATTGGTTAGTGAAACAAGATGACGCCACTAAACACCATGTTAATGAAGTGATTAGGCATTTTATGGCGATTAAGCATGTATAGTAATCTACCTAGTCTGCGTAGATCGGGTTAGCGAAGCATAACCTTCAAACCATTAAAACGTTGGTTTCACTTTAATTTAGTTTTATTTGCTGGGCTAAAAGCCCAGCCTATTCTCTCCGAAGTTTTAATAAATCTAACCCATCCCTATTAACACTAAGGGTTTGTTTGATTAAATGGCCTGTAGGATGCGTCCCACGTACTTTTAAAATAGAGTGTTATCCATGGCGCACGGGGCACACCCTACTACACTCTATCGTGTAAAAGATAGAGCTCAATGAGTTATCATAGTTTGTAAGGGTAGATTAGTGAAGCGTAACCCACCACTCATATGGTCGACTTGTGATGCGGTTTAGCCCCGATTGTAGCGGATATACTGTTTAGATAGACGAGTTGCAGTCGCTTGCTGTGGCGCGGCGCACGAAGTAAGCGACACGCCACATCTTAGCCACTGCCTCGGGTAGATAAGCAGATAGTAGCGAAAGCGGGATAAGCTCCAAATACGTCTACTTCTTAATCAGTTCATACACCACAAACTTTGCCTCAGTGCTAAAATTATTATCCTGTGCAGACGTCAATAAAGCCCCACGCTTCTCTGCCTTAGCACGATAAGAATACGGGGTCATAGTCAGCAAGTCTGCTAATTGATCGGCATTTAGACTCAAATCTGCTTGGACGTGATGGGTCTGAAGTAGCTCAAAATACGGCGTAAGCTCCTCCAAGAACTTATCCGAATCATGCGGACGGACGTCATCAAATAACGCCTCACGCATGCTTTGTAAATGCCCCGCATCAGGCTTGGCAATAAGCAGCTGTCCGCCTACCTTTATTACCCGAGCAAACTCATCAGCCAATATCGGACTAAATATCGTGCTGATACCGTCAATACTAAGACTGGCTAATGGCAAATGGGCGGCACTAGCAACCATTGGATAAATCGCAGCCGTCGGACTCAGAATATTATCCGTCTGAGACCACAGCTTATGCTGCTGCTTGGCCTCTTTTGCCAATAAACTCACCGCAGGCTTACTAATATCCAGTGCTATTAAAGACGACTTGCTGTTATTTGTTGCCGCTAATGCTTGAGCGATAGCTCCCGTGTAATACCCTTCACCGCAGCCAATATCGAGCCAAATCTGATTACCTAATTGAGCCGATTCCTCTGTTTCATGTTTAGCTAAGCTGGCAATCAGCTGCTGCAACGGCTGATAAAAGCCTTGGCTCAAAAAACGATGGCGTGCTTCAATAGAATCCTGACTGTCACCAGGGTCTTTGGATTTTTTATTCTGTACTGGCAATAGATTGACGTAGCCCTGACGCGCCACATCGAACGGATGACGAGTATTTTTAGCGTTTAGACTGCCATCACAAAGCCATGTTTTGGCATCAGGCATTAATGGAGATTGACAGTATGGGCAAACAAATGACGGTGATGCAGCAGCAGAAGGACAAAGCAGTGATGACATAAGTCTCTCAATATGAGTATTGGAAGAGGATAGGCGTGGTGTTTTTATGCAAAATCAGTGCGATAAAATAAGTGCACTCACTTGACCCATATAGGGCGCGTTAAGACCAATGCTTTAATAACTGGTCAATATAATGCTTATTGTATTCAATAAAGCTATCCGCTTCGAGTTGACGATTCACGCTATCGAGCTTTGATCCCACATCTTTTTCTTTATTTGCCTCAAGGGGAGTGCGGGTATTGGGTCTTGTTAACTTCAACAACAAATTCATTTCACTCTCGTCCTCAACAGCATATTGCATATGGTTTAAGTCCGTTTGCTGTTTGAAGTGGTTTAATAAATTTTCTAACTGCTGCTGGAGTGCTTGTCGTTGATCACACGTGGTCTGGGTTGCAAAGAAGATGGCCTGCATATCCGATAACGTAGTGGCTTCAAGATTGGATAAAATCACTTGATAATTGGTCGCTTGCATCTCATCTGGCTGCTGAGCAATCAGCCAGCGCAATAAAATCTTAAGCTCCATAATGGTTTGTCTAAATTGGTGCTCTCGCTCATTTCCCACAGACGCAAAGCCGGCCATCTTTTTCTCTAAGATGGTCTTATTGAGATCTTTAACCTGTGCCAAATTCAAAGAGATAAGACGGTCAATACGTGCTTCGTGCTGTTTTTTAAATAAATCTCTAACATCAGGGCTTACCTCACCATCTTTCACAAACTGACTGGCTGTCTCATCTAGGCGTAAAATCGTATTATAAGTTAAGTCTTTAATAGACTCTTCCACACTGGTAGCAAGGTAGGGGTGGGCTTGCTTTAGGTAATCAAGATGGCCATAAAGTACATTGGTTGCTTCAATCAGTTGCTTGAGCCGCGAAGTAGGTTTTGCCGTTAATAAAATCGATAAGTGTGCAGCATGGCGCTTACTGGACAGCGGCATAAAATACGCATCACTCTCTGTTGGCTTGACTGATTTTGTGCTTTGCTCATAATTGGAGGTCTTGGGGTTATTACCCCCAATAAACCAGTTTTTTATCCGCTTCCAAGTCACTGATAACATATTAGGGGAAGAAGAATTATTAGTGGTTGTTAATGCATAGTTATCGGCACTGACAGCACTATTATTTGTTTTGGCAAGATGTATTTTACTGCCAATATAATCCTGTAGCACCCAATCCGCCAAAGCATGTGAAATATCTGCATTGACTAAGGTAGGTGACTTTACGATGGTTGATAAGGAGGGGATACTAAACGCCAACAGACGCTTTTTTTGCCACCCTTTTAGCTGCTGTTTGATACCTTGTACACTACTGTTAAGTAGGCATACTCGAAGATTGCTCTCGACAATCAGTAAATTATAATAAGGTATAAAATAATCAATATACGATTGACCATTAACCTCTACATATTCGGCTATTTGAAGTAATTCATAGGCAACACTGGCATGAGGGCCTTTACCGGTAATATAAGAATCTTGTTCTTCATCAATAAACAGCGGTTTATTTTCTATTACTTGCTTCATGATTCTGTCTTGGTTGTCTTGTTCTAAATAAGGCAAAAAACCAGTACTATCATAATAAGAAAAGGTAAAAGATATGGCTTGAGTAATATCATATAGACGGCGGCGCTGCTTAATATCTGTCGTCTCATCATGAAACACCACATAAAATTCAGGCAACACAACATCCGTTAAATCATTTAAGAATACCTGCCAACATTCAATCGCTTGGCGGTTTTTACCGTCTTGAGTATCCGTTTCTGACTTGACCGTTAATTTAATTAATAAATTGCTCAAACGAGTTAGCAAGAGATTATAAGCACGTGCCTGCTGCTTGGTTATCGGCCCAATGTGATTACGATCAATTGGATTTTTTTCAACAGAATTCATAAGCAAAACAGTTCACCTTGATTACTTTGTTTATCTTAGTTTCAATGTCATCAAGCCTAATACCACTAACAAGATAGCAATAATCCAGAAACGCACTACCACTTGAGTCTCTTTCCAGCCAAGCTCCTCGAAATGGTGATGTAGCGGTGCCATTAAGAAAATACGCTTTTTACGCAGCTTGTATGAACCGACCTGTAGCATTACTGATACCGCTTCTGCCACAAACAAACCGCCCATAATCGCAAATGCAATTTCTTGGCGGGTCATCACGGCGATTGTACCGAGCATAGCGCCCAAGGCCAATGCGCCCACATCGCCCATAAACACTTGTGCCGGATGTGCGTTGTACCACAAAAAGCCCAAACCAGAACCAATCATTGCTGCACAGACAATAGTCACCTCAGAGTTATAAGAGATATAAGGCACATGCAAATATTCAGCGAAACGTACATCCCCAGAGACATAAGCAAAGGCACCGAGCCCAGCTGCCACAAACACCACTGGCAAAATAGCCAAGCCGTCTAAACCATCGGTCAAGTTCACCGCATTCGATGAACCATTAATCACAAAATAGGTAAAGATAATAAAGGCAAGACCAAGAGGGGCAGCGGAGAAAGGAATAATCCAGTCTTTAAAGACCGGTAATAGCAAATCTTGCATAGCGCGTGTAGTGGCAATGTCTGGCTGCTGCGAAGCGATATAATAAAGCGAACCACCCACAAACAGCGCACCCAGTGATAACCAAAAATACTTTTTTCGAGCAATCAAACCTTTAGGGTTTTTATACTTGATTTTCAGCCAGTCATCGGCCCAGCCCACACCGCCAAATATAACCATGACCACCATCAAAATCCAGATGTACGGGTTGGTTAAATTCGCCCAACATAAGGTAGCAAAACCGATGGAGGTCAAAATAAGCACCCCGCCCATGGTCGGTGTACCGGTTTTGGCTAAGTGGCTTTTGGGACCATCATCACGTACCGCTTGGTCATATTTGACGCTACGCAGATAAGCAATAGTGCGAGGACCCAACATGATACTAAAAGCGAGAGAAGTAATAACGGCCAATAATGCACGCAAGGTTAATGATGAAACCGCCGAGAACGGTGAATAGAATTGACTCAACACACTGTCAAATAACCAATATAGCACCGCTTACTCCTCATTTATTTACTTAAAATTTTGTAGGTCAATATAGGGCAAATACCTGCCAGCTTGCGGCACTTAATAATGCTCAGCACAGTGACAACCATTTAATCATTACAATTAATCGTAAAACTATCGCAAAAACACCATTCTAAAACAGCGTGGCTAGAAACTTATACCAAAAAAAACATGCCGACGTTATCAAGTTAGCAATCATTGGCTGACTCAATAGTTATTGATAAGCCGCTGCTTGTTTGGTCAAATCCTCGATAAGGGTTTCCATTGTGGCACTGCGCGAGCCTTTAAACAGCAAAGTGCACATTTGATTTTGTGCGCTCTTCTCTACCAATAGAGCCCCAAGCTTGGCCAACAGCTCAGCTTTGGTTGCAAAAGCATACGCAGACTTCATACCCTGACTGGTCGCGCCAGATATCGTATGTGGGGCAAATTCGCCCACACTCAGCAATAAGTCAATCTCTTTATCAGCAATAGCAGCACCTAGCTTGGTATGCTCATCAATCGATGCATCGCCCAACTCGCCAATATCACCCAACACTAAAATCTTAGTGCCCGCTTGAGCAGCAAGCACATCCGCTGCCGCACGCATTGAATTTGGATTGGCATTATAGGTGTCATCGATAATATGATGTTGACCCAAAGTCTGACGACCTAAGCGGCCTTTGCTAGACTGCGCTTGTCCCAGACCTTGTGCAATAACTTGCGGGCTAACACCCAAAGCATAAGCACAAGCAGCTGCCGCTAACGCATTGCTGACATTGTGCTGACCGGCCATAGGCAGCGTTACCTCTACCGACACTGCGTCCAAATCGGCTGACGCATTATAACCAACCGTAGGCAAATGTAAAATGAACTGGCTTTGTAACGCCGTAGTATACACATCCGTGGCATAAATATCTGCCTTGCTTGGCGTGCCAGCCTGCCAACCAAAGCGTAGCACCTTATTGCTATATTGCAGTGCTGTCGCAGTTAGCTGGCTGCTATAATCATCATCTGCCGGCACCACGGCAGTTCCTGCTTTTGTTAACGACTGATAAATCTCTGCTTTGGTCTTAGCAATGTTATCTCGACCACCGAACTCACCCAAATGCGCAGTACCTATGTTTAAGATACAAGCCACATCTGGCTTAACCATCGCTGAGGTATATTCAATCTCACCGACATGGTTAGCACCTAATTCAAGTACTGCGTATTGATGCTGATTTTCTAACTCTAGAAGCATCATGGGTACGCCAAAGTCATTGTTTAAATTACCACGGGTAATCAGTGTGGAATGACCTTCCGCCTTGGCTGCATTTTGACTCGTCTCAGACTCTACGGCGATAAAAATACTGCGTAGCATCTCTTTCACTGTGGTCTTACCACTAGAGCCCGTAATGGCTATCACTTTTAAATCGCTGTGCTGCTGACGGCGATAGGCGGCAATGTGACCGAACGCTAAGCGCGTATCATCAACTTGTAATTGCGGCACATTAACCTTGCCGTTAACGGTGCTGACAATAGCCGCAACTGCGCCCTTCTCTACCGCAGCTTCTACAAACTGATGACCATCAAACTTGTCACCGACAATGGCTAAGAAGATATCGCCCGCTTCAATTTTACGCGTGTCGGTAATGATACGAGTTGCTTGAATCTGACTACCACCAGTTAGGTGATGCCATTGACCGTTAACTGCCTGCGTTGCGGCGGCTAAGTTATCCGCCTGCCAAATGTATAAGCCACTTTGGGTGTCCGCTATTGCCATCTTTTATAGTTCCTAAAATTGATACCGTCTGCTATTTAGAGTCAGTGTCAGGCTGAGATAATTAACTATTTCTCTTTTAACGCTCATATTTTTTAATCAACGCCTCTTGCAATACTAAACGATCATCGAAGTCATAACGCACGCCCTTTATTTCTTGATAGGTCTCATGACCTTTACCTGCAATGACCACAATATCTTCTCTTCCTGCGTGTTCAGCTGCATGGGTTATCGCCTCACGTCTGTCCGCAATGATGGTGGTTTTCGCATACTGCTCGTCAGTCATGCCCTCGACCATATCCTCTAAAATCAGCGCAGGGTCTTCGCTCCTTGGATTATCTGAGGTCAGAATTACTTTATCGGCGACGCTTAAGCCTGCTTGTGCCATTAACGGACGCTTGCCTCTATCACGGTCACCGCCGCAGCCAAATACTGCCCATAAGTCGCCACTGCAATGCGGTTTAAGACTGGTTAATACTTGGGTTAACGCATCTGGAGTGTGTGCATAGTCAACAATAAACACACCGTGCTCCCTACTTGCTGACTCCACGCGCTGCATGCGCCCACTTGCGCCTTGCAGCTGGCTAACCAGTTTCGGCATGAGTTGCTCATCGATACCCAATGCCAGACCTGCAGCAATCGCCGCCAATAAGTTAGCAACGTTAAAGCGACCTAACAGCGGGCTATTGACCGTTAGCATGCTAGATGAGTTTTCAGTGCCTGATACCTTATCTCCTGCTATTTCAATATCAATAGTCGCGCCCTCTAAGCTTGGGCTGATATTTTTGGCAATAAACGTCGCATCAATCGTATCTATTTGAGCCACCCTTTCTTTTAAAGCATCTGTATTAAACCCAGAATTTAAGCTATATACCCACACCTGAAGACCAGATTTAGTGGCCGTCTCAATCATAAGCGGTGCAAAATCATCATCGATATTAATAATCGCATGGGTCAATTGAGGAAAATAAACGTTATCAAATAGGCGGGCCTTGGCACGTGCGTAATCTTGCATATCTGGATGATAATCCAGATGATCACGGCTTAAGTTGGTGTACACCGCCACTTGTACCGGTACGCCTTGCAAACGCTGTTGATCAAGTCCGTGCGAGCTGGCCTCTAATGCCAGTAAATCCACACCCTCGTTGGCCATCTGATGTAAAAACGACTGCACCGCAAGCGCATCGCCTGTGGTATGGCTGGCTTGGATTAAGTTATCTAAACGACCATTACCGGCCGTGCCCATCACCGCACTATTTTGCAGCTCTGGCAGCTTAGATAATTGGCATAGCTGAGCAATTAATTGGCTAATAGTGGTCTTACCATTAGTCCCTGTCACAGCAACAACATGCGGCAATTGAGTCAATAGATCATTACTGCTTTGAATGGTTGATAAAGTCGATACGGGCAGAAGGCTTAACTGAATTAAAGTGCCTAGAATATCGCGAATGTTGGGAACAAATAGCAGAGGGCAGGCATTGTCTAGACTATCGTCATACTTTAAATCTTGTGGATCGATTTCGCTTAAGATAAAAGCCGCTTGCTGTGAGGCAGTCTTGACATAGGCTTGGCTATTTTGGATAGGCTGAGTATGGCTTTTTAATAGCACAAAAGCCGCTGGTTGAGCGGCATCTGATGAGGATAATTGGCGACTGTCTAAAATGAATGCTGAAAAAGGGGTATCTAGTACGGTTTGCTTTGAAGTCGCCTCTGCTTGCAGCTGCTGCAAAGGCGTTTGATTAGAGAACACGTTTGATGTGGTGCTTATCAGCTGACGCAGAGTCAATGCCGTTGATTCTGCGTCAGCGTTAGTGTCGTTGTGTTGGCTATGTACTGTCATCTAATTGCCCTATTCTGATTTTAACGGCTTGTCTAGTGGCACATTATACAGACGCAGCGCTTCTTGCATCACATTGTGGAATACAGGTGCTGCCACGATACCAGCGTAATGCGCTTTGCGAGGGTCTTCGACTAAAATAACCGAGACCAAACGCGGGTTAGATGCCGGCGCCATACCTGCAAACACGGTACGATATTGATCAGTATAATAGCCACCATTTGGGTTCACACGGCGTGATGTTCCTGTTTTACCTGCCACACGGTAGCCATCAATGGCGGCCGCTGTCGCTGTACCACCTGGCTGAGTCACGGCTTCCATCATTTTAACCACTGCCATCGCCTTGTCTTCACTAATAATGCGCTGACCTGGCACTTTTTCTTCTTGCTTAATAAGCGTGAGCGGATGCAGCACACCACCTGCACCAAGCGCTGAATACGCTTGAGCGATTTGCGCTAAAGTTACCTGTAGACCATAACCATAACTGACGGTAGCACGGCGTGAGGTTTCGTTTTCTTTAGGTGTTGGGATAATACCGGCTTGCTCACCTGGGAGCTGCAACGCGGTTTTTTTACCAAAGCCGAAGCTCTTTTGCATATTGGTAATCGCATCAGGCGGTAATGACAGCGCAATCTTGGTAGAGGCCACGTTACTCGATTTTTGAATCAAGGTACCCATGGTAATCGAGCCCAAGTTATTATGGTCACGAATGGTATAGCCTTTGACGCGAATCGAACCTGGACTAGTATTAATCAACGAGCGCTCAGTATATTTACCCGACTCTAATGCGGCCGCTACCGTAAATGGCTTCATTACTGAACCGGGCTCAAACACATCGAGCACCGCACGGTTACGCTGATTGTTACCGGTCATTTCATTTAAATTATTGTTGTTAAATGATGGCCATGTTGATAATGCCAATACCTCACCGGTATGCACATCAACGACCATACCAGTCGACCAGCGTGCTTCTTGCACGCGCCCTACCCGCTCAAGCTCTTTGTACAGCAAATACTGCAAGCGTGAATCAATCGATAAAGCCACATCTTCGCCCGGTACAATCGGTTTGATTTGCTCAAGCTCTTCGATGCTGTTTTGATAACGGTCTTTTAAGACGCGCACCTTGCCATCTTCGCCAGCCAGTTTCGCTTCATATTGACGCTCAATACCGGCACGTCCCTGATAACTACTCTTAGGATCATTGGCGTTATAGCCCATAAAACCAAGCAGTTGCGCATTCGGCTGCGGCTGCGGGTAATAACGACGGAACTCTTGTTTTTCATACACACCAATAAAATCGAGCTGCATCACTGCATCAGCAATCTCAGGGGTAACTTTATTTAATAATGGCACATAATGCGAGCCAGCCCCTTTTGGCAACGCGGCTTTAACCGCCTCTTCATCTTCAAAATCGATGCTGTTATCTATCGCTACAGCTTGCTGCAAGCGTTCAAGAGATACGCCAGAGATAGAGGCCAGACGTGTTAAATCCATGTCGTCTAACTTTTTAAGCAGACGCTCGCGGGCCTCTGGATTGTCGCTATTTTTTAAAATACGCTTTTGTAGGTCATAATAAGCCAGTGCATAGTCATAAGGGCTAAATGAGACGCTTGATAGCGGTGCACTCACTGCCAATGGCTGATTATTACGGTCGGTAATCATGCCACGGTACGCGCGCTGCGTGCGCTCACTGGTGATAATCTCGTTGCCTTTTTCAATATAGACATTTGAGTTAACAACTTGCAAATCAATGGCACGAATCACCAGCGCTAACAATAAAAATAGCGCCAGCCCCCACATAATCTTAAAGCGAATGAGATCGTTTTCAACGCCGCCACGGGTTAACGCCCCGCCTTTTGGCCCAAAGCCCCATGCACCGCGCTGTTTAACACTGGTATAGACGCCATTATTGTCGTCTTCTTTTTTCCAGAACGTCAGTTTACTAAGTGCGCTTTTGTTTGCACTCTTTTTGGCAGCTGATGGCTTTGTGGTCGACTTCTTGGTTGATTTGGTCGTTTTTTTGTTTAATGGCTCAGTCACCTTGCCATGTAAAGGTTTGTTAGCGCCCTTTTTAGCGGTGGACTTACGACTGCTCGCCGTATTCTTGGTAGAAGGCTTCTTAGTCATCTACGCCTCCTTGCTCGGTCGTGGCTTGCGCTCCAGCTTGTGTATGCTGTTGTGGCTGACTGCCTTCGTCGATGTTTAGATGATCACCCGGCTTGGTAGACATTGGCTGCAAAATCAGCTTATCTTTGGTAGTCGGAGAATACATACCCAATTGAGTTACCGCGCGATTCGCAATTTGCGGCGTGGCACTAAAGGTCTGCTGTTCAATCACCAAACGCTGATTCTCAATTTGTAGATTACGGTGCTCTACTTTCATCTTTTGCAGCGCCATATAGTCTTCATGATACTGCTGTATCTGTTCTGCATTTAGAATGGCGGTCCAAATAATCGCGATGGCAAGCAGCGCCATCAACACCGCATAAAAGCTTATGCCGCCGTAGCGTTTTGTGAGCAGATCGCCCATTGCTAGCGAGTGCGAATCCAATTCATCCTGACGAGGGGGTTGTTTATTTGCCATATAGTGACTGATTTGTTGACCTATGCGCTGTGAATGACTCAATGAAAGAGCAGTTGTATTTGTTAGGGAGGACTGTGCTGTCTTAATCATACCACTCTCTGGACGTGCAGTAAGCACAAGCATATACTTAAACAGCGGCTGTACTCAATTTAAGTAGAATAAAAATAAAATGAAGATAACGGTGTGAGTCAATAAGCAGATGACTCATCATTTTAGTCAATCAAGTGGGTTATGAAGACATCTCTGTATTATATGGGGTATCGCTGCGTGTGGCTACTCTTAACCACGCACTTCGTGAACGATTATTACCACCGACTTCTGCCTTACTTGGTGCAATACGCTGCGGCTTACTAAAATAACGCGGACGCAGTGGTGGCATCGGCAGATTTTGATCTTCTGGATATTGACCACGACTGTGACGCTGCAAGAACTGCTTAATACGGCGATCCTCTAATGAATGGAAGCTAATCACGGCAAGCTGACCATGAGAGGCCAGTAACGGCAAGCTTTGCTCTAAGAAGCTGTCAATATCGCCAAGCTCATTATTAATAAATATACGCATGGCCTGAAAGCTTTGGGTTGCTGGATGTTTGCCTTTCTGCCATTTTGGATGCGCCTGTTTAATCACTTCGGCCAGCTCTAGAGTCGAGGTGTATTGCTCCATGCCCTTGATAGCGCGAGCAATACGGCGGCTGTGACGCTCTTCTCCAAAGTCATATAACACATTGGCCAAGGTTTCCTCGTCCACCGTCTCTAGCCATTCACCAACCGACTGACCGCGGCTGGTATCCATACGCATATCAATGGCGCCGTCACGCATAAAGCTAAAGCCGCGACTGCCATCATCAAGCTGCGGTGACGATACGCCCAAATCAGCCATAATACCGTCGACTTGAGTGACACCATGCGCCTTTAGGCATTTGGTAATATCAGCGAAGCTTTCGTGAACCACCACCACGCGGCTGTCTTGTGCGGCTAAATCATTAGCAACTGCAATCGCTTCTGGGTCTTTATCGAACACAAATAGCGTCGCATCATCACTTAGATAATTGAGCAGTAATTTGCTGTGCCCGCCACGGCCAAATGTCGCATCGACATAGATGCCAGAGTGCTTCGGCGTATCTTCGCTCAGCGACCTCTCACCGAGTACCGCAGCCACGGTTTCAAACAATAGCACTGTCTCATGACTAAATTCTGAGGAAGCAGTCTTGGCTTGAGGTGGATTTGATTGAGTAGAAGGTTTTGAGGCGGGGTTTTGGGCGTCGGTCACAGTAAAGTTGATCCCTTAAAAATAAACAGCAAAAAGGTAGATTAAACCCCTCCATTATCGCAAGCTATAGCCGCTTGTCAAGAAAAGCAAGATAAGTTAACCAAACAAAATGTATGACCAGTTTCATCCTCTTTTTTATGGGTCTTTAAAATCGGTATGACCCTCTTATTAAAGAGACAGTTTAAGACGGTCATTTCAACCATCCATATAAGACGACGACACTCAAGAGCATTACGCATTATAAGCACCAAATCAAACCTGTTATAATAACCGTCAAATATTACTACCCCTTTTGCATTATTATTTTTACACTGTTTTATTACTGACTATTTTACTATCTTCAATTTCACAAACCTAAGAGATAACCATGACACAGACCTCTGTTAATCGCCCTGTTCGTACCCGTATTGCCCCCTCACCTACCGGCTTCCCTCATGTTGGCACGGCGTATATTGCTCTATTTAACTTAGCATTTGCCAAAGCAAATGGTGGCGAATTTATCCTACGTATCGAAGATACTGACCAAAGCCGCTCGACCGATCAATCAGAAAAAATGATCCTTGATGCGCTGCGCTGGGTTGGTTTGGATTGGGCGGAAGGTCCAGACAATGGTGGTCCGCACGCGCCATACCGTCAAAGTGAGCGCAGTGATATTTATAAAAAACATGCCCAAGAATTATTAGACAAAGGTCACGCCTTCCGCTGCTTCTGCACCCCAGAAGAGCTTGATGAGATGCGTAAAGAGCAAATTGCACGTGGCGAAAACCCACATTATGATGGGCGTTATGCTGACTTCCCACGTGAAGAATCAGACAAATTAGCCGCTGAGGGCAAACCCTTCGTCATTCGCATGAAAGTACCTAGCGAGGGCGTGTGTAAGGTGCAAGATATGCTGCGCGGCGAAGTCGAGATTCCTTGGGAACAAGTCGACATGCAAGTACTGCTTAAAACTGACGGCCTGCCAACTTATCATTTGGCCAACGTGGTTGATGACCATTTAATGGAAATTACCCACGTGATTCGCGGTGAAGAGTGGCTAAACTCAGCGCCGAAGCATCAGCTGTTGTATGACTATTTTGGTTGGGAGATGCCTGTACTGTGCCACATGCCATTGCTGCGTAACCCAGATAAATCAAAACTGTCTAAGCGTAAAAACCCAACCTCTATCACCTACTACCGTGATGCGGGCGTGTTGCCAGAAGCACTACTGAACTATCTGGGCCGTATGGGTTATTCAATGCCTGATGATAAAGAAATCTTCACCTTAGATGAGATGATTGACAGCTTTGACATCACTCGTGTATCGCTTGGTGGCCCTATCTTTGATGTGGAAAAATTGAACTGGTTAAACGGTGAATGGCTACGTGCTTTATCACCTGAAGAGCTTCGAGATAAAATCCTAGTATGGGCCAGTGATTCAGATAAATTAACCGCCATTGCGGCAGCGATTCAGCCACGTATTCACCTGCTATCGGATGCGGTAAACTGGGGCGGCTTCTACTTCCAGAACCTACCAGAGATTAAAGCCGAAGATTTCGAGCATAAAACGCTAACGCCTGAGCAAATTATCGAAATCTTGCAAATCGCAACGTGGAAGCTTGAGACGTTGCCAGAGTGGACAGAAGACAATATCTTTAAGACGCTTAAAGGCTTGAGCGCTGCGCTAGATATCAAACTGCGCGATATGATGGCGCCATTCTTTATCGCTATCGCTGGTAGTACCTCATCCACGCCTGTGATGAACTCTATATTTGTGATTGGCGCTGATATGACCATGGCGCGCCTACGTCATGCGGTTGAAGTACTGGGTGGTCTGGGCAAAAAGAAACTCAAAAAGCTTGAGAAAACGGCTCAAGATATGCCAGATTTTTTGGTGGATGTTGAGGGGTAGATTTTGAGCTAGCACTGTCATTTTAATGGTAAATCTTTCGTCTTAAAGGAGTAAGTCTGTGAGTAAGCATAATAGAAAAATAACGGTTAACGACATCCCTATCACTGTCTCACGGATTGAGGAAGAGGATTTTTTAAGCCTAACAGATATGGTTAAAGGGTTTGAAGGTGGCTTATCATTAATAGAGGCATGGCTTAGGAATAAAAATACGATTGAGTTTTTAGGCACTTGGGAGCGTATTAATAACCCTAATTTTAATTCCCCCGAATTCGAGGGAATTAAAAATCAAGCTGGGCTAAACCGTTTTTCTTTGTCAGGTAAGCGTTGGGTCGAGAAGACCAATGCTATTGGCATTAAGTCTAAAGCGGGACGTTACGGTGGCACGTACGCTCATAGAGATATCGCTTTTGAATTTGGTGCATGGCTAAGCCCCGAGTTCAAACTATACTTAATTAAAGAGTTTCAACGCCTAAAAGAAGAGGAAGCAGGACGTCAGTCTGTTGAGTGGCAAGCAAACCGAGAGTTGGCGAAGATTAATTATCGATTGCATACTGATGCCATTCAGCAAAACCTATTACTTGGCATTAACGAGAAAGAGCATTGGAAGCATTATACTTCTGAAGCGGATATGCTAAACGTTATTGTTTATGGGCAAACGGCTGCTACATGGAAAAAAGAGAATCCTGATAAAACGGGAAATCAGCGTGATTATGCCTCTCATTTAGATAACGCCATCATTGCCAATATGGAGATGCTCAACTCGACTTTAATTCAGCAAGGTATTGTTATGAGCGAGCACTATAAGATATTAAAGCAACAGGCTGAGCAGATGCGAGCCACTCTTGAGGATAGTCCTACTATAAAAAGGTTGGATGGTTAAGAAATCATAGTAGTATGCCTCCAATACCTACTACTTTATCAATGTTTAATAAGTATCCCTATGCTAAATCCACCCCCAGCCGTATTACACCTAAAATCTCGCAACGAAGTTCGGGTGCGTGAGCTGACCCTACGCGATAATATGCTGTGCTTAATCACCTCTGGTACCAAGTATTTGTTACAAAATGAGTCAAGCCGTTTGACTTTTAACACTCATAGCTTACTAATGCTACACCAAGGTAGCACGGTAGATATCATCAACGAGCCTCCAGCAGGTGCGCCGTATCAAGCAACCGTAATCGACTTATCTGCTGACTATCTTGAGTCCTTTACTACTCGTTATCAACATGATTTATCAGCTATTAAAACCATGCCTTACAAGCCTGATACTTTAGCAATCACCTCTGTGACTACAGATATAGACATAAAAGCCAAAGCAGTGCTTAGTGAAACCTTTAAGCGTACCGTAACTAGTATTGAAACGTTTAATAGAGCGGATGGGGCTATAGATTCGCTGATTTATCGGCATCGTTTAGATGAGCTATGCTTACTGCTTGCAAGTTTAGGCTATCAATTTAAGGTCGGTAGCACTATGACCATGAGCGATAAGGTTTTTCGACTTGTTGGTAGCCAGTTGCATAAGACGTGGAAAAAAAGTGAAGTGAGTAAAACGCTCAATATAAGTGAAAGCACACTAGACCGTAAGCTTAAAGCAGAAGGCACTAATTTTAGTCAATTAATACGTACTTTGCGTCTAGAACAAGCCATGAGTTTACTGTTACAAAACCAGCTATCAGTTGGAGAAGTCGCTTATGCGTGTGGCTATCAATCACATAGCCGATTTAGTCAGGCGTTTTATAAATATTTTGATGCATTGCCCTCTGCTATTTGTTAAAGGTTGCTAATATTTTTAAATTGATGCGTTGGGCATAAACATTGAGGCAATATGGCGAATGAACTGAAGTGAGCTCCTATAGAATACATAGGGTCAGTAGTCAATACTGACCCTATTTATTTTTTAAGGACTTAACCTATGAAGACCAAAGTTTTATGTGCGTTAATGTTATCTACGGTCGCCATGCAACCCAGTTTTGCTGAAACGTTTACCGTAAATAGTGAAAGCTTTATCCAAGGCAAAAAACTCACCGACAACCAAGTGTTTAACGGGTTTGGGTGTGACGGTGGCAACTTATCCCCTGCCCTTTATTGGCACAATGCTCCAGAAGATACCAAAAGCTTTGCAGTGAGTTTATATGATCCCGATGCGCCAACAGGGTCAGGGTTTTGGCATTGGACGGTGCTCAATATCCCAAACCATGTGACTCATTTAAATCTTGATGCAGGCAATCTGAGCAATAAGAATTTGCCAGTGGGTGCTTCGCAAGTCCGCAATGATTATGGCATAAAAGGGTTTGGTGGAGCGTGTCCGCCTGCGGGTGATAATCCACATCGTTATGCGTTAACCATTCATGCCTTGGATGTTGCCAGTATCGAGCTTCCAGCGGACGTCAGTCCAGCCGTTGCAGGCTTCATGATTCGCCAGCATCAAATCGGTAGTACGTCGGTGACAGCACATTATATGCGCTAGAGTCATATCAAGTTAGCTCGCCACTTAAACACGTAGGAAAGGGTTTATCATTAGGGGATAGCCTGTCTTTTCAGCCCAGTTTATAAGCAACCTCCTACTATAGCTAGCTTCAGAAATATTTTAAACCTGCTGCTTCTAATTGACTCAAAAATAACGCAAGTTTTACGCAGGTAGAACCTGCGTTTTTTATTGTCTAATTATTCTAAACAGGTTATTTGTATTGATTAATATTACTTGCCTACCGTAAGGTAAAACTACAATCTTTTTTGACTATATTTTACCCACAGCCTACCCAACACTTTTCTTATAAATCTGCTCTGCGATATAATTGCTTATAACTATCATTATTAGCCATACCACTAGTTGCCACTGAGTTGGGATATTAAACATACGAGTCATCAATATGGCGATGCCAATGCCTACTAACGTGCTCAGAATTCGATATACATATTTCATGGTAACTCTCCTATTAGCTTATACTATCCTTCACTTCTTACTCTCCAAATCCCGCCACAATAGCCAAAGTCTAGTGTCTAGGTCAACCTGATGATAATCAGGCTGCATATGACAACACAGTTGATAAAAGGCTTTATTGTGATCGCTTTCCTTAAAGTGTGCCAACTCATGCACCACAATCATCCGTAGAAACTCTGGCGGAGCCTCTCTAAATAGACTGGCCACAGTAATACTGTTATGTGCCTTAAGCTTACTCCCCTGTACCCGCGATTGATGGGTATGAATGCCAAGCGCATTTTTGAGCACACTCAGCTTGCTGTTATAACTCACTTGTGACAGCTGCCCTACTTTACGCATGTTTTGATTTTTAATCTCAGTCACATACTGATATAGCGCTTTGTTATTTTGAATCTGGTGGGTATCCGGATATTTTTGTTGTAGGTACGCGCCAAGCTTATTTTGCTCAACAAGCTGTTTAACTTGGTCTTGTATATGAGCGGGATAAGGCGCGATATATTTTAAAGCGGTCACAGTCATGTCCTATTTTAAAAAGCTGTAAATCAACGATTTATTAAGATATCTCAAAATTTATTAAAAAGTAAAACTAAATCTATATGTGCAAATAATTAAATTTAGTTAACAATACTTACCTAATCAGTAACACACTAATAACACTCTAATCCCTTGAAGGGCGTACTATTAGCACCATATATAGAGCATAACGAAACATTCGGAGAAGGTTATGACTAATAAAATTCAAAATAATGTCACTATTACTCAACCTCGCCAAGTTGAACACTTATATGCGGGTGTCGATACCCAAGATGGTGCGGGTGTTAAATTAACCCGTGTGCTAACTCAGCAATTACAAAAACGTCTTGATCCTTATCTAATGCTCGATAACTTCAAAAGCGATAACCCAGACGATTATATCGCAGGTTTCCCAAATCACCCACACCGTGGTTTTGAGACGATTACCTATATGATTACTGGCCGTATGCGTCACAAAGACAGCGCCGGCAACGAAGGCTTATTAGAAAACGGCGGCGTACAATGGATGACCGCAGCCAGTGGTGTCATTCACTCAGAGTTACCTGAGCAAGAAGATGGCGAAATGGAAGGTTTCCAATTATGGCTAAACCTACCAGCCAAGGACAAAATGAATGACCCTTGGTATAAAGACTTTCAAGACGCAGATCTGCCTAAATTTGAAACCGAGAATGGTACCAAAGTAACCGTTATCGCTGGTGAATCAAATGGGGTTGAAGGGGCAGTGACTCGTGAAGTGACTGAACCTACCTATCTTGACATTCATTTGCCAGCAGGCGCAAGCTTTAGCCACGAGATACCGGCAAACCATAATGCATTTGCCTTCGTCTATCGTGGCCATGCAAGCATTGCGGATCAAGAAGTACCGGTTAAAAACATGGCGATTCTAAAAAATGATGCCCACTCTGATGGTATCGTGATTGAAAACGCTGCTGATGAAGAGACCAAAGTAATCCTTGTTACCGGTCGTCCATTAAATGAGCCTATCGTTCAATATGGCCCATTTGTGATGAACTCACAGCAAGAGATCATCAAAGCAGTAACCGACTTCCAAGAGGGGCGTTTTGGTGAAGGTGCGTAACCGACACCGACGTCTTAGCGTACAGTAAGTCACCCCGTATTGACTTACTGCAGTACCGATAAGGTCGCCAATTTGGCGACCTTATTTTTATGGGGTATGTTAAGCGATTTTAATTCAATAAAAATCTACTACTAAATATATTTAAAACAAGGTCTTAGCAGGTATAAGAACAAGTATTTTAAATTAATTACTCTTTTTTCGAAAAAAGGTATTGACAGAATCACTATCCTCGCCTAAAATACGCCCACTCTTAGCAAGGGGCTATAGCTCAGTTGGTAGAGCACTTGCATGGCATGCAAGGGGTCAACGGTTCGACTCCGTTTAGCTCCACCAATACTAAGAATAGTTGATAATCATCATATTTTATATATAATGACCGTCAGCGGCACCAACGTAAGCACCTAGGCAACGCTATTCATAGCACCTTACGTTGTAAAACTACTTCATGTTTACATGATTTTGTGTCCCGTTCGTCTAGAGGCCTAGGACCCCGCCCTTTCACGGCGGTAACAGGGGTTCGAATCCCCTACGGGATACCACCTATTCGAGCTTGTCTTTAATAGACTGTTTTAATCAACAGCATTAGAAGATAAGCAACTAAACCTCCAATCAATGATTGGAGGTTTTTTTATGACTTGCTATTTAGTTATTACTGTTTTCATCTCTTTACTCTCTGTCAACTGTCTCAAAACTCTATATTCCCTGTTAACCCTCTTACTTTAAGAGACAAGCGGTGACTTAAACTGTGATTTTAATAATCTGAGGGTTTAATAGCCATTTGATAAAAAATAACCTTGTTTAAAGTAACGCCTATTTACTATTTCACATAACCGCTACTCTCTTTATTTAACGTTACACAAGTACACACAGTACACACCCTTATAGGTACAAGTATACATTTCGTGTCAAAACCTTACCAAACTTAATCTTTTTAAAGTTTGGCTGTGATAGTATTCAAAAATCAAAGCTAAACAAAAACTAAGTCAAACGTTTAGTCATTGACCAAATAAAATAATTACACTCTATTTTCAAAGTCGGCACCTGACAATTTTGGCTTTGAAATAATACTTTTTATGAGGATAACAATATGATGCCATCTTATACACCACAGCGTCGCCCATCTTGGCGCGGCGTAATAGCAGGGCTTTTGATGGGTTTGATCGTGGTTATGGCCATGATTGCACTAGCTCTAGTTCTAAGCTCTTTCCTACCTTTTAGTCTTCAAGGTACCAGCATAGCCGCTGGTATTTATGCTGCTATTACCGCTTTAGTTAGTGCTTATGTCGCAGGCTACTTTGCTGTGAAATATTCAGCACCTGAAACCCTTTTCGGTGATGGTACTGAAATTGATCCTAAAGATGCCACTTTAACTGGTCTATTAACAGCAGCAGCAATGGTTGCGCTAACCACATTGATGGCTATTAATGGCGCTACAAGTATTTTATCGTCAGCGACTAGTGCTGTAGGCAGTACAGTTAGCACGGTAGCGAGCACTGCAGCCTCAGCTGCTGGTGGCGTTGCATCTGCCACTTCTGGTGCGGTTGGTACAGCGGTAGAGCAGTCAGATGTAAATATGCAACAAGAAGCTAAAGATATCTATAACAAAGTAACCGGTGATATCAGCCGTAGTGATATCGAAAGCTGGGTTGCTAAAAACACCCAAGGTCTAGACCAAGAACAAATCACTGCGACCACTGATGTGGTTGAAGAGATGGTTAATGAGCAAAAAGCAGAAGTACAAGATCTTGACTTCACCAGCCTCGATACTTGGAAAAACATTGATGAAATCGCTAAAAACCGTTTGGCTGATATCGAACAAACGCTAACTAGCGATGAAATTATCACGCGTTTACAAGCTGAAGGTCTCAGTGAAGCTGAAGCTCAAGAAGTTCGTAACGAAGTTGTTGCCTCTTACAATGAGTACAAAACTGAAACTGAGCAAATGGTTGCTACTGCCCAACAAAAAGCTGACCAAGGTATGCAAAAAGTGGATCAAGCATTAGATACTGCTGAAGATGTGGCACGCAAAACTGCCTTATATTCAGGGTTATTCTGGTTGATTAGTGCGCTACTTACTTTCCTTGCCAGTACTATGGGTGCAAGAAGTGCCGCTGCTAACTACCGCTTAGACAAACCAATCGTTAGAATGGGTGACAATGTACGTTAATTGAGACGATTACTTTAAATCAATATTATCTTTTTTAGTGTTATTGGTTTAAATGCAATTTGCTCCTATCATATAATTATCCATATAAAAAAAAGCACCCTGATTGTCAGGGTGCTTTTTTTATGGCTATGTCCCGTCCTAAAATAAGTTTACGAAAAGGAAGCTTATAAATGGACAAAGCAGAAAGATCAAGGGTTAAACGAACACAGAAAGATTACACACTCGGCTTTAAATTAGCTATTGTAGAGCAAGTAGA